>CAMDMH010000008.1 GCA_945901835.1 Devosia equisanguinis
GCCAGAAAGGCGGGAAGAGGAATCTGGCGCCCCTTGCGACCACGTTGGTCGGGAACTTCGCGCAGCGCATCGTACAGCGTTCTCGTCATCGGGCCATCTCCAAGCTGATGGCTCTGCTACAGAATCCGATTTGCGCCCCCAGTCATCCGCCTGCCGGGGCGGTTCTTTGAATCACCCTGTGCATGGCTAGACGAGGGCTCCCAACTATGCCGACGTCGCGCACCCACGTTCCGACCGGGCTGGGGAGCCGCTATCTGCAACAGCTCTGCAAGCATTGGGGTCACAAGCTGCAGGTGGAGTTCACGCCGGAGGCCGGTTCGATCCGATTCGACGACGACCGAGTGTGCCGGCTGAAGGCCGATCCGGCGGGGCTGGAGATCGCGGTCGAGGCCGGCGATGCCGAGCGGCTCCAGCATACCGAGCGGGTGGTGATCGAGCACCTCAAGCGGTTCGCGTTCAAGGAGGACTTGGGCGTGCCGGTGTGGACTGCGGCCGATCCTCAGTAGGTTCCCGGATACTCGCCGCCGTCGATCAGCAAGCTCTGGCCAGTGATGAAGCCGGCCTTGCCCGAGCACAGGAACGCCGCGTAAGCGCCGATTTCGTCGGGCTCGCCATAGCGGCCGGCGGGGTTGCGGCGGCTGCGTTCGGCCCAAATGTCGTCGAACGGGCGGCCAGTCATCTCGACGAGGCCCTGGACATGGTCGCGCTGTGCATCGGACGCGACGATCCCGGGCAGGATGTTGTTGATGGTGACGCCCTTCGCAATCGTCTGGCGTGCGAGGCCGGCGCAGAAGCCGACAAGACCGGAGCGCGCGCCATTCGACAGGCCGAGCTCGAGTTGCGGGATTTTAACGCTGCGCGAGACGATGTTGACGACGCGGCCGAAGCGCCGGTCCATCATGCCGTCTACCGTGAGGCGGATCATTTCGATGGGCGCAAGCATCATGCGGTCGAGAGCCGTGATCCATCGCGCGCGGTCCCATTCGCGGAAGTCGCCGGGCGGCTCGCCATCGCCGTTGTTGATGAGTATGTCGGGCGAGGGGCAGGCGGCGAGGGCGGCGGCGCGGCCTTCGGGCGTTGTGATGTCGCCCTGGACGGCCACGACCTTGGCGCCGGTGGCGGCTGCAATCTCGGCGGCGGCATTCTCGAGGACCGGCAGCTTGCGGGCGACGATGAAGACCTCGGCACCTTCGGCCGCTAGGGCTGCCGCACAGGCCCTGCCCATGCCGCGGCTGCCGCCGGTCACGAGCGCGCGTTTGCCTGAAATGCCGAGGTTCATGGATGTTCTCGCCGGGCGCGAAACGCCGATTTGTTTCTCCTCCCCCCTTGTGGGGGAGGTGGCGCACAGCGCCGGTGGGGGGTGCGCAGCGGATGAAGATTTGAAAGTGTTTTGCGAATTCGGCCCCCCCCCCCCGCCCCTACGGGGCAACTCCCCCACGAGGGGGGAGGGGAAGAAGCGAGGTTCGACCTCACTCAGCCGCGATGGCGGAGACAGGCTTGAGCTTCCAGCCGTACTTCTTGTCGAGGCCGAGCTGCTGGACGACGCGGACACCTTTCATCAGGGCTTCGCCTTCGAGGTTCGTCAGCGGCTTGCGCAGACTGCCAGCGGGCAGGCCGACGGCCTTCATCAGCGACTTCACCGCGACCGGGTTGATCGCCGAGTATGTGTAGTGCAGCAGCGGCAGCAGGCCCATGTAGGCTTTGCGGAAGCCGTCCGCCTCCGCCCAGCCCTTCCATGGGGTCGAGATGGTCGCCATCTCAGCCGGCGCTAAATTGCCGGTCATGTTGGCGGTACCGTGGCCGCCGAGGCTCATCGTGGGCACGACGAGGCCGACGTTCGGGCTGTCGCAGCACATGATCGCGGCATGTGTGTTCGCCGCGATCATCTGTGCGACCTGGCCGACGCGCGTGGTCGATTCTTTGTGTACGATGTAGTTCGGGTGCTTGAAGATGCGGATCAGGTTGTCCCAGTGCAGGTCCGTCTTCACGCGCGGCGGGTTGTTATAGACGCCGAGCGGCAAATCGGTCGCGTCGGCCACGTCGAGGAAAAAGCGCTCGATGTCGTTCTCGGACGCGCAGATGTAGGAGGGTGCGGCCAAGATCGCGCCGTCCGCGCCGCTGGCCTTGGCGAACTTGACGTTGTCGATCGTCGTCTCAGTGTTGTTGCCGGTGCAGCCGTAGAACAGCTTCATCTTCCCGGACTTCATCTTCGCCGTCTCGACGATGATGGCCTTCTTCTCCTCGGGCGAGAGCATCGAGACCTCGCCTGTCGAGCCCATGATGAGCACGGCGCAAGAGCCGTTCTTCTGCTGGAACGAGAGCAGCTCGCGGAAGGCTTCGAAATCGACCTTGCCATCGCGATTGAAGGGCGTGATGAGTGCCACGAACGAGCCGGCGAGCTTCTGATCAGCCATGATGCTGTCTCCGATCCTGAATGGTCTGATGGCAGCATATCAGAGCAGCGGCTGTATGGGGAGCCTGTTGCCCGGATGTCGAATAGCCAGATACCGAAGCAGGTGGTCGTACTCGGTGCCGGCATGGTCGGCGTGTGCTGTGCGCTCAGTCTGCGCCGCCGTGGCATGGCGGTAATCCTGATCGACCGGCGTGAACCCGGACGGGAGACTTCGTTCGGCAATTCCGGCGTGTTCAGCCGCAGCTCGGTGTTTCCCATCAATGGGCCGGGTCTACTTCAGAAGCTGCCACTATATCTGGCGAACCGGCATCCGGCGGTGCGCTGGAGGGCGTCGTTGCTGAGCAACCCCCGGTGGATCGCAGGGTTCCTGGCCGAGTGCACGGCTCAGAGTGCCGCGAGGCAGTCGCGGGCGCTGGACGGTCTGATCAAGTTGTCGATGGACCTCAACCGGCAGCTCATGGGTGGGGCTGGGCTATCGACGCATCTGCGCGAAACGGGCTGGCTCAAGGTCTGGCGCGGCGGCGAGGGAGGGGGTCTTGCGCGGGCCGAGGCGGCGGCGCTGGGGGCTTTCGGGATCGCAACGCAGGTTCTCGACGCGGCTGAGGTTGCGCGGTTTGAGCCACATGCGGCGGGCGTGTTCAAGGCGGGGCTTCACATCACAGGCTCGGCATCCGTAGACGATCCCGGAGCTGTGGTTGCGGGATATGCGGCGCTGGCGCGGGCTCTTGGTGTCGAGGTGCTGCGCGCGGAGGCGCGTGCGCTCTATCGGACGACGACTGGGTGGCGGGTCGAGACGACCGGTGGATCACACGATGGCGACGCGGTCGTGGTGGCGCTCGGGCCGTGGAGCGCGGAGATCATGCGGCCGGCAGGGTTTCGTGTGCCGATGGGGTTCGAGCGTGGCTACCACGTGCATCTTGAGATGACGGAAGGTCGCGGGCCGCAGCGCGCGATCTACGACGTCGACGGTGGTTATGTCGTGAGCCCGATGCGGGCCGGTGCGCGCGTGACTTCGGGTGTCGAGTTGGCGAGCCGCGATGCACCGCCGAACACCGCGCAAATCGATGCGGCGGCGCTGATGGCGCAGGACACGTTCGGATTGGGGGCCGCTGTGGAGGCTGAGCCGTGGATGGGCTCGCGGCCGACGCTGCCGGACAGCCTGCCGATGATCGGCGAGTTGCCGGGTGCGCTCGGCCTCTATGCCGCGTTCGGCCATCAGCACATCGGTTTTTCGACGGGATCGGGAACGGGCGAGATCATTGCTGCGGCAATCGCAGGTGAGGCACCGCCGATCGATACGAGTGCGTTCGCGGCGGGGCGGTTTGCGTGGGTCGCGATTGCCTCCATGCAAGACATGTTCGGACTTCACCCCACCCCCGACCCCTCCCCATCAAGGGGAGGGGAGCAATGCACAGCCTGTCTTCTCGCCATTGTCGAACAGAGAGACCAACGCCGAGACCACGCCAAGTCCCCCTCCCCCTCGTGGGGAGGGGTTAGGGGTGGGGGGCGCCCCACGATACTTTGAGCATCGAGTACTTGGCGTTCGCACTCGCGATGGTACGGTAACTGGCAAGCGTCAACCGAGGGCGATACACATGCCGCAACACATCCTGAAGTCCAATCCACAGACCTGCCATTGGGGGTATTTCGACGCGAAGCAGGCGCCGGTCATGACGATCGCGAGTGGCGACGAGATCACGATCGAGACGATCAGCGGCAAGCAGGACACGATGCCGCCGAAGGGTTTCATCGTGCCGCCGGAGCTGTTGGAGGTCCACGCCAAGACGCCGCAGATCATCGGTCCACACATTCTGACTGGGCCGGTTGCAGTCGCCGGCGCGATGCCGGGAGACGTGCTCGAGGTCGAGATCCTGGACGTCCAGCTGCGGCAGGACTGGGGCTATAACTCGATCCGCCCACTCGCGGGCACTCTGCCGGACGACTTCCACGAAGCGCGCACGATCAACATTCCGATGGACATGGAGCGCATGGTCGCGAAGCTGCCGTGGGGTGTGGAGCTGCCGCTTTCGCCGTTCTTCGGCGTGATGGGCGTCGCGCCGCCGCCGGGATGGGGCCGGATATCTTCCGCAGTTCCGCGTGCGATGGGCGGCAACCTCGACAACAAGGAGCTGAAACCGGGCGCGAAGCTGTTTCTCCCGGTTTTCGTGCCGGGGGCCAACTTCTCGTGCGGAGACGGGCACGGCGTGCAGGGCGACGGCGAGGTTTGCGTGACCGCGATCGAGACGGCGCTGAAAGGCCGCTTCAAGCTCACGGTGCGTAAAGACCTGAAGCTCACTTATCCGCGGGCCGAAACGCCGACGCACTACATGACGATGTGGATGGATCCGGACCTCGACACCTGCGCGATGCAAGCGCTGCGAGACATGATCAAGCTGATCACCGAGCGGATCAACATCTCGCCCGAGGACGCTTACACGCTGTGCAGCCTGGCTGCGGATCTGCGCGTGACACAGACGGTGAACGGCTCGAAGGGCATCCACGTGATGCTGGCGAAGACAGCGGTGCACGGGATGTAGCTCCGAAAACAGTGGCGGGCCGAACAGGGCCCGCCGTCGTTGCTTCCAGATCGCGACTTCGCGACCTCAACCCAAGCTGCTCGGTGCGCCATAGTGGCGATCGACGTTGGCCGTCCAGGTCCGGTCCGACCAGCTGTCGTCGGTGAACTCGGGCGCATTCTTCAACTGCTGCTCGGTGATGCCGGTGACGTAGCCGTCGAGCTTGGTGTCGTACTCGAGGGTAGTCCACGGGATCGGATAGTGGCTGTGACCGAGGCCGAGGAAGCCACCGAAGCTCATGACAGCGTAGTTCGTCCGGCCGGAAACCTTGTCGATCATCAGATGGTCGACATCACCGATCTTGGTTCCGCTCGGATCGTAAACCGCAGCTCCCTGCACATCGTTGCTCGAGATCATGTTGTGGTTGGGATGGGCTGTTGCACTGGCCATTTGCTATCTCCGTTTGCTTAAGGCCCCAGCGATCGAAATGCTGCAGCCGACGGCAGTGAAACGGCCGAACTGGAGGATGGTTCCGACGGGAATCTGGGGCCGCGAGCTCGGGCATTTGCATCGAGCGGGGTCGCTCGCGTAGGATGGACGCATTCAAAAAACAGATCCAGACGCCACGGCAGGAACGCCCATGTCCTCGACAGCACTTCCCCAAGCCGCTACGACATCCGCAAGGGCCGCAGCCGGCGCCGATCCGCGCAGCGACAACATGCGGTTCTACCCGACCGCGTTCGATCTGCGCGAGCGGGCACGGCGGCGCATGCCGAACTTCGCGTTCGAGTATGGCGACGGAGGTGCCGGCTCGGACGGCGGCATCCGGCGGAACTGGAATGCGCTCGATGCCGTCGAGATGATGCCGCGCTACGGCAAGGTGGTGGCGCCGCCTTCGGCGCAAACGACGATTTTCGGGCGCAGCTATACCGCGCCGATCGGGATCGCGCCGGTCGGTGGTCCCGGCACCTGTTTTCCGGGCGCCGAGCGGCATCTGGCGGCAGCGGCGCAGGCGGCCCGCGTGCCCTACACGCTCGGCGTGCTCTCGGGCATCACGGTGGAGCAGGCGGCGGAAATCGCGCCCGATGTGCTGTGGTTCCAGCTCTATCGCTTCGCCAACAACAACCACAAGATCGGCATGGATCTCGTGCGCCGCGCCGAGGCTGTCGGCGTGCAGGCGCTGGTGCTCACGTTCGATACGCCGGCGCGCACCACGCGGCCGCGCGAGTCGAAGAGCGGCATTCCGCATCCGTTCCGTCTGACGTGGAAGATGCGGATGGATGCGATGTCGTCGCCGGCCTGGATGTCGGCGCTTGCCGCCAACGGAATTCCGCGCTTCGTTTCGCTCAACCCCTACATGGGCGGCAAGCTGAGCCTCGAAGAATCGACGGCGTTCATCCGGCGCGAGCAAGGCGGCGCGTTCACGTGGGACGAGTTGGCTAGATATCGCGATGCCGTGAAGAAGACGAAGCTCGTCGTGAAGGGCGTATTGCACCCCGCGGACGCGGAGCGGCTGGTCAAGCTCGGCATGGACGGCATGGTCGTGTCGAACCACGGCGGGCGGCAGATCGAGGCGCTGCCGGCGTCGATCGATGCGCTACCTGAGATCGCGCGGGTGGTCGGCGGCAAGTCGACGATCATCCTCGACAGCGGCGTGCGATCGGGCGTCGATGCGGCCCGGGCCGTCGCGCTCGGTGCAGACGCTGCCTTCGCGGGTAAGGCGTTCATGTGGAGCCTCGGCGCGCTCGGTCCGGAGGGACCGGGACACTACATCAACCTGCTGACCGAGGACGTGAAGGCCACGCTCGGACAGACCGGGTGCAACACGGTCGCAGAACTGCGCAATGTGCCGGTGCGGCATCCCGGCGCCTATCAGGCCGCCGAGGTCGTCGAAAGGGTGTAAGGGCGCGACAACGGCGCCGGATTCCACTGTAATCGGCGAGTTGCGCGAGCGACTGTGGTTCTCGCGGCTCGATCGATGAGGTATGGGGTATCAACGCATTGAACCCCAACCCACATTCGAGCCGAAATGGCGCAGAGACGAAACACGAAGATCCAAGACGCGCCGGCGGAGACCGATCGGTCGGTAGATGCTGCCTCGCTGGCCGAAGCGGTAACCGAGGCGGGGGCGGCTGTGCGCGCCGCGGTTGTCGGCGAAGCGACGCCGTCGATGGCGCAGTTCCTGGAGATCAAGACGGCTAATCCGGATTCGATCCTGTGGTACCGGATGGGCGATTTCTACGAGCTGTTCTTCGATGACGCGGTGGTCGCATCAGCAGCGCTCGGGATCGTACTGACGAAGCGCGGCAAGCATCTCGGCCAGGACATTCCGATGTGCGGCGTGCCCGTCGTGCGCGCGGACGAGTACCTTCAGCGGCTGATCCGCCAGGGCTATCGCGTTGCCGTGTGCGAGCAGCTCGAGGACCCGGCAGAAGCGCGCAAGCGTGGCTCGAAAGCGGTCGTGCGGCGCGACGTGGTGCGGCTCGTCACTCCCGGTACCCTGACCGAAGACACGCTGCTCGATGCGCGAGCGCGCAACTATCTCACGGCGCTCTATCGCGCGCCGGCCAGTTCGGCTGGTGCACGCGGGGCAAACGCACCCGAGTTCGCGACCGCTTCGCTCGATCTCTCGACGGGCGAGATGGAAGTCGGGCTCGTGGCACGCGCGGACCTCGGAAGCGAGATCGTGCGGCTGTCGCCTTCCGAGTTGATCGCGGCCGACGACGTGCTCGGCGACGAGGAAGTCGCGAAATGGATCGGTATCGTGCGCACGTCGGCGACGCCGGTGCCTGGTGCGAGCTTCGACAGCATGGCGGGAGAGCGCAACCTGAAGGCAGCACTCGGGGTCGGAGATCTCGACGCATTCGGCGCGTTCAGCCGTCCGGAGCTGTCGGCGGTAGCGGCGCTGCTCAAGTACGTCGAGCTGACCCAGATCGGCCGTCGGCCGATGCTGCGGCCGCCGCGTCGCACAGGTGCGGGCAGCGTGCTCGTGATCGACGCTGCAAGCCGGGCGAGCCTGGAAATACTGCGCTCGACGTCGGGCGAGAAGAACGGGAGCCTGCTCGCGGCAATCGATCGCACCGTAACTGGTGCCGGGGCGCGCGAGCTTGCCGGGCGGCTGTCGAGCCCGCTCACGGATCCACACGCGATCAACGCGCGGCTCGATGCGGTCGGATTCCTGGTGGAGCGCGAGACGCTCCGAGAGGACGTGCGGGCAGCGCTCAAGGCCACGCCAGACATCGCGCGCGCTCTGGCGCGGCTTGCGCTGCAGCGTGGCGGGCCACGCGATCTCGGTGCGGTGCGCGATTCGATCATCCAAGGCCGGGCGTGCGCAGCGCTGCTGTCTTCGGCTGCTCGCGGCATCGGTCTGCCGAATGAACTCGCGTCGGCGACCGAGCGCATCGGTGCGATCGATCCCGATCTGGGTTCGACGCTCAGCGGTGCACTCTCCGACGAGCTTTCACATCAGCGCCGCGACGGTGGTTTCGTGCGCGCCGGGTTCCGGGCCGAGCTCGACGAAGCGCGGCAACTCGCGGAGGACAGCCGCAAGGTGATGGCGGCACTCGAAGCCCGCTACATCGACGAGACCGGCGTCAAATCGCTCAAGATCCGGCACAACAACATCCTGGGCTATTTCATCGAGGTGACGCAGCTCAATGCGAAGCCGCTGATGTCGCCGCCGCTGTCGGACAGGTTCCGGCACAAGCAGACGATGTCGAACGCGATGCGTTTCACCACGCTCGAGCTGACCGAGATCGAAGGCCGCATCGCATCGGCGGGCGAGCGCTCGCTTTCGCTGGAGCAGGAAATCTTCACGGAGCTGGCAGCGCGCATTGCGTCCGCCGAGCAGGCACTCGTCGCGCTCGCGGCGGCGCTCGCCGAGATCGATCTCTATGCCGGCCTCGCGGAGCTGGCCGCCGCCGAGAACTATGTGCGGCCGGTCGTCGACAGCAGCCTCGCTTTCGAGATTCGCGGCGGCCGCCATCCAGTCGTCGAGCAGGCGTTGCGCGCGGCGAAGTCGGGACCGTTCATCGAGAACGATTGCGTGCTCGTGCTGATGTCGAACGACGAGGTGCCCGCGCAACAGTCGGACGGTAGCGGTAGGCCGCCAGGCTTCGAGGAAACGGCGCAGGGACGCGTCTGGCTCGTCACCGGCCCGAACATGGCGGGTAAGTCGACGTTTCTGCGGCAGAACGCACTGATCGCGCTGATGGCGCAAATGGGTTCATACGTTCCCGCGCGATATGCTGGGATCGGCGCGGTCGACCGCTTGTTCAGCCGCGTCGGCGCTTCGGACGACCTCGCACGCGGACGCTCGACGTTCATGGTCGAGATGGTCGAAACGGCGGCTATCCTCAACCGGTCGAGCGACCGCTCGCTCGTGATCCTCGACGAGATCGGGCGCGGCACGGCGACGTTCGACGGTCTTTCGATCGCGTGGGCGACGCTGGAGTATCTGCACGACGTGTGCGGGGCCCGGGCGCTGTTCGCGACGCACTACCACGAGTTGACGCAGCTCACAGGACGGCTGTCGGCGCTGGCCTGCGCGACGATGGACGTGAAGGAATGGCAGGACGAAATCGTATTCCTGCATCGCGTTCGCCCTGGCGTCGCCGATCGTTCCTACGGCATCCAGGTTGCAAAGCTCGCCGGCCTGCCGTCGAAAGTCGTGGTGCGCGCCGGTGAAGTTCTGAAGCGGCTGGAAAAGCAGGGACGGCGCAGCAACGGTCACGAGAAAGTGCTCGAGGATCTGCCGTTGTTCGCGGCTGCCGCGCCCGAGCCGAAAGCATCCGATGAACCTGCGCGGGGTCCCTATCCGCTGGCGCTGCTGCTCGATGAGACCAACGCCGACGAGCTCAGTCCGCGCGCGGCGCTCGACCTCGTCTACAAGCTGAAAGGTCTGCGCACTGCCGAAGCCGCGACCACTTCTGAAACCGGGGCCAGGAAGACCAAGTCATGACCGCGCTCGAGCCGCTCTTCCGCCGACGCCGTGCCGCGCTCCCCACGCCGCCCAACGACGTGCCGGCGCCATACTTCGATACGATGGGCCTGCGCGTCGAGCTGACGGCGATATTCAACACCACACGTTCGGCGCAGGAAGCGCGCGCGCCTGTGGTCGAGCGGATGAAGCAACTCGTCAAGTCGGCACGAGACGCTGCACGCGCGCAGATCGAATACGACGGCAACGGCCGGCATTGCGCAAGCGGACTGTCGCTGTTCCAGGACGAGCTCATCCGGCTGCTCTACGACTACACGACGACCCACGTCTATCGCGCGACGAACCCCTCCGACGCGGAGCGGATGGCGATCATCGCGACCGGCGGATACGGGCGCGGGCTGCTCGCGCCGGGATCGGATATCGATCTCCTGTTCCTGCTGCCCTACAAACAGACTCCCTGGGGCGAAAGCGTCGCCGAGTATCTGCTCTACATCCTCTGGGATCTCGGCTTCAAAGTAGGCCACGCGACGCGAACGGTGGAGCAATCGATCAAGCTGTCGCAAGCGGACACGACCATCCGCACGTCGCTGGTCGACATGCGGCTCATCAAGGGCGACGGCCAGCTCTACGAAGAACTGTCGCAGCGTCTTTCGACGGAAGTCATCCGCGGCACCGCGCGGCAGTTCATTGCGGCTAAACTCGACGAGCGCAACGACCGGCATAAGCGCGCGGGCGAAAGCCGGTATCGCGTCGAGCCCAACATCAAGGAAGGCTCCGGCGGCCTGCGCGATCTGCATACGCTGCATTGGTTGGCGAAGTATCTCTACGGCGCGGATCTCGCCGGCGGGTCGGGTGCCGATAAACTGTTCACGAAGCCCGAGCTCGCGATGTTCCGGCGCTGTGAAGACTTCCTGTGGAGCGTGCGCTGCCATCTCCACTTCCTGACCGGTCGAGCGGAAGAACGCCTCTCGTTCGACGTGCAGCCGATGATGGCGGAACAGCTTGGCTATCGCGCGGCGGGCGGCATGCTGCCCGTCGAGAGGTTCATGAAGCACTATTTCCTCGTCGCCAAGGAAGTCGGCGATCTCACGACGATCCTCTGCTCCGCGCTCGAAATGCAGCAGCTGCTCTCCGTTCCACGCATCAACCGGCTGCTCAATCCGGCGAGCTGGACGGTGCGTCGCCGCGTCCGTCAGCGTACGGATTTCAGGGTCGACAACGAGCGCTTGAACGTCTCGGACGCAAACGTGTTCGATCGCGATCCGGTGAACCTCATCCGGATATTCTCGGTCGCGGAAGAAACGGGCTCGTACCTCCATCCAAACGCCTTGCGTCTCATTCGCAGTTCGTTGCGGATGATCTACGACAAAGTGCGCAACGACCCCGAAGCCAACCGGTTGTTCCTCGATTTGCTCGAGCGCACGGCCGAGCCTGAGACGATGCTTCGCTTGATGAACGAGGCCGGCGTGCTCGGCCGGTTCGTGCCGGAATTCGGCAAAGTCGTCGCGATGACGCAGTTCAACATGTATCACCACTACACCGTGGACGAGCATCTCGTGCGGACGGTCGGCGAGATGAAGAGAATCCGGGACGGAAAGTTCGCCGATACGCTGCCGTTGTCGACGGAGATCTTCTCGTCGGTCATCAACAAGCGCGCGCTGCTGGTCGCGGCGTTGTTGCACGATGTCGGCAAGGGGCAGAAGGAAGATCATTCGATCGTCGGGGAGCGCGTCGCGCGCGGTCTGGGGCCGCGGCTGGGGTTGACACCCGCCGAAACGGAAACCGCTGCATGGTTGATCCGCGAGCATCTGACGATGAGCGAAATCGCACAGAGCCGCGATCTCGGCGATCCCAAGACGATCCGTGATTTCGCGGCGATCGTGCAGAGCCCGGAGCGGCTGAAGCTGCTGCTGCTGCTCACGGTGGCCGACATTCGCGCCGTCGGACCCGGCACCTGGAACGGCTGGAAAGGGCAACTCCTTCGCCAGCTCTCTTGGGAGACCGAGCCGCTTGTCGCCGGTGGTCATACGCTGGTCGGCCGGAAGGACCGCATCGCCGCTGCACAGCGCGCACTGCGGCCCGAACTCAAGGACTGGCCAGCCGAAGATGTCGAGCGCTTCATCGCGCGGCACTACGACGACTATTGGCTCAAGACGGATACCCGGCGGCAGGCGGAACATGCACGGTTGTGCAGGCGGGCCGAGCGTGAGGAGCTGAAGCTCGCGACCGACTTCGCCTCGAATGCGTTCACCTCGATCACCGAGCTGACCGTATTGGCGCCCAATCACCCGCGCCTGCTGTCGCTGTTCGCCGGCTCATGCGCAGCGGCCGGCGCCAACATCATCGGCGCTCACATTTCGACGACACGCGACGGCATGGCGCTCGACATGTTCCTTCTCCAGCGCGAATTCAGCGAGGAGGACGACGAGAGGCGCCGAATCAATCGAATCACCCGCACGATCGACATCGTGTTGAACGGAGAGGAGCGGCTCGCCGCGATGATGGCGAAACGAAAGACGCCGGAGCGGCGGATCATCGCCTTCCACGTCGAGCCGCAAGTCGTCATCAACAACGAGGTGTCGGACAATTTCACCGTGATCGAGGCGACGGGGCGCGACAGGCCCGGGCTTCTCTACGATCTGACCAGCAAGCTTTCCGATCTGTCGCTCGACATCACCTCGGCGCACATCACGACCTACGGCGAAAAGGCAGTCGACGTATTCTACGTGACCGATCTGACGGGCAAGAAAATCATCTCGGAGCCGCGACAACACGCCATTCGCCAACGGCTCGCCCACGTTCTGGGGCCACAAGAGGGTGCGGCGCTGGTGCCGAAGAGCGCAGCGGACGCGCGATGAACACTTGGTGAGCTGGCATCCCATGGCATTGACCGCTCATGCGGCGGCGCTATCTAGACTTCACTCGATCAACAACGGGTACCACCGCTCGGCACCCGTTCAATTCGCAAGGCGAGAACACAGCGATGACTTCGACATCCACCAGGCATTCCCGCGTGATGATTCTCGGCTCAGGCCCGGCCGGCTATACGGCTGCGATCTACGCCGCCCGGGCCATGCTGAAGCCGCTGATGCTGCAGGGCATACAGCCGGGCGGACAGCTCACCATCACGACGGACGTCGAGAACTATCCAGGCTTCGCCAAGGCGATCCAGGGCCCATGGCTGATGGAGGAGATGAAGGCGCAGGCGGAGCATGTCGGCACCGAGGTCGTGATGGATCACGTCAGCAAAGTCGAGCTCGGCGTGCGGCCGTTTCGCCTGACGTGCGATTCCGGCTACGTGTACACCTGCGATGCGCTCATCATCTGCACCGGCGCACAGGCGCGCTGGCTCGGCATTCCCACGGAAGAGACATTCAAAGGCTACGGCGTCTCGGCCTGCGCGACGTGCGACGGGTTCTTCTACAAGAACAAGGAAGTCATCGTCGTCGGCGGCGGCAACACGGCCGTCGAGGAGGCGATCTTCCTGACCAATTTCGCCAAGCGCGTAAGGGTTGTGCATCGCCGCGATTCATTCCGTGCCGAGAAGATCATGCAGGAGCGGCTGTTCAAGAATCCCAAGGTCGAAGTGATCTGGGACAGCGAGATCGCCGAGGTGACCGGCAGCACCGATCCGAAAGCCGTCAGCGGCGTCAAGCTGCGCAACGTGAAGACGGGCCAGATCACGGATCGCGCGGTCGACGGCGTGTTCGTCGCGATCGGACATGCGCCTGCGACCGAGCTGTTCAAGGGCCAGCTCGAGGTGAAGCCGTCGGGCTATCTGATCACGAAGCCCGATTCCACGGCGACATCGATCCCCGGTGTCTTCGCGGCCGGCGACGTGAAGGACGACATTTTCCGGCAGGCTGTAACGGCCGCCGGAATGGGGTGTATGGCGGCGCTGGAAGTCGAGCGCTGGTTCGCGGGTGGGCATTAGAGTGCGTTTCACGTAGGCTGGGTCAATCCCGGAAGCGCAGAGCGCGAGCCGGGAGCGACCCAGCATCCATGGCATGCCGGAAAATGTTGGGGCGCGGCCAGTGGCCTTGACCCAACCTACGGCGCTATTCCGCTTTACGACTTCGGCTGATCCGCGATCGTGAGATACTTCCGCCAGATCGCCTTATCGCCGAGCGATTCTGCGAATTTCAGGTGTGCCGCTTCGTCTTCCGGTGACAGGCGCGGTGGCAGCGGAGACGGGCGCTGACTGGCTTTGGCGAAGTGGACCACCTTGTTGGCATCATCCGACGCGTTCGACTTGGCGAGGCTCAGGTTCGCCTGGCGCTCGCCGAGAAGTTCGACATAGACATCGGCCAGCAAGGTCGAATCCATCAGCGCGCCGTGCTTGATGCGCTTTGAATTGTCGACACCATAGCGTTTGCAGAGTGCGTCCAGCGTATTGGGGCCTGCCGGATGCTTGCGCCGAGCGAGGGCCAGCGTGTCGATGACGCGATCCGGCGTAATCGCCGGGCGCCCCAGTCGATCGAGCTCCATGTTGATGAAGCCCATATCGAAGTTGGCGTTGTGGATGACGAGCGTGCCATCGTCGCCGATGAACTCCAGGAACTGCTCCACCACCTTCGCAAACACCGGCTTGTCGGCCAGCGATGCCGTCGAGATGCCGTGGATGCGCTCGGCGTCGGGGTGTACGTCGCGGCCGTCCGGGTTGATGAGCTGATGGTACTCGCGGCCCGACGGGATGCGGTTGATCAGCTCGATGCAGCCGATTTCGATCAGCCGGTCGCCCTTCTTCGCATCGAGGCCCGTGGTCTCGGTGTCCAAAACGATCTCGCGCTGCATAGCTGCAATCCTCGTAGGGCAAGTCAGCGCGGTTCGCGCGCAACCCGCCGAAATGGCGGACAATGCTAGTGTTCCGGTTCCGACATTTGCTTCCCCTTGCGGCACCGTCGGAGCAAATGTCGGAACCAAAAGGAACACTAGCAACATCAGGGCTCTAGTGTAGCTTTTGCATCGGACGTCTGGTCGAGAGGCTAGCCGCGAGCGGGTATCAAACGTCAGATGCGCTACACTAGCGGGTAGCCCCCGCCCTGCGAACTCGGCGCTTCTTTCACCTATGCCCAATGCGTGGCGAAGGCGGTGCCGGAGCGACCTTCTAACTCGACGATGATTCGGTCGATCTGGGCCAGGGTCTCCTCGATCGTTACCCCGGTATCCACAACGTAGGTCGCGCGTTTGCGCTTCTCGGCGTCCGGCATCTGACGGGCGAGGATCGTGTCGAGCTTCTCGGGCGTCATACCGGGACGCAACATGACGCGGGCGCGCTGGACGTCGGCCGGGGCGCTGACCACGATCGTCACATCGCAGCGCTTGTCGTTGCCCGGCTCGAACAGAAGCGGCACTTCGAGCACAGCCATGGTCGCGCCACCGGCCTCGGCGGCCTGCAGGCAATCGCGTTCCGCGGCGTGGACGAGCGGATGGACGATCTCGCCGAGGCGCTTGAAGCCCGCGGGATTGCGCAACAGGGCCGCAGACAGCTTGGTGCGGTCTATCTTCCCGTCCGTCGTCGAACCGGGGAACTCCGCCTCGACGGGCGCGACGGCCTTGCCTTCGTAAAGCTCGTGGACGAGCGCATCGGCATCACAGACGGGGATGCCACGCTCACGGAACCTCGTAGCGACGTTGGATTTACCCATGCCGATGGAGCCGGTGAGGCCGATGATGAGCATTGCAGGCGTGCCCTCGTTAGAAGCTGGGGATAGTAGGATCTGGCGGATATCGTACCACTGCGACCGTCAAGATGGCCGGGGCACAAAGATTGCATGGAAGGCCTGCCAGAATCCTGCTTCAGTGCCTTCATTTCCGCGACATCTACGTAACTCGCTGACCTAATTCTCGAATCAGGTAGATCGCTTGCCTTGGGCGGTATCACTCGGCGGGTGAAGGCAG
>CAMDMH010000009.1 GCA_945901835.1 Devosia equisanguinis
GCCTCGACCTGTGGACCGCGATGGCGAGCGCGCTGCGCAACTCGATCGCGCCGGCCAAGAAGGGTCCCGTCCGCAATGCCGACGGCGAGATCATCAAGACGCTGATCGACAGCTTCGAATATCCGCGCCGCGGCCCGGGCATGATGTGGGACGCGGCTGCTGCGAAAACGCGCGCGCAGGGCGGCGAGATCCACATGGGAATGCGGCTCGACAAGCTGTCGTGGGACGCATCGGCGAAACGCTGGACGATGACTGCGCGGCGCGAGGACGGCACGACGGAGACGTTCACCGGTAATCACGTGATCTCGTCGGCGCCGATCACCGAACTCGTGCGCTCGATCGATGCGCCGCTGAAGTGCATCCAGTCCGCCGGCAGCCTGCGCTACCGCGATTTCATCACCGTCGCGCTGATCGTCGAGAAAGCCGACCTGTTTCCCGACAACTGGATCTATATCCACGAGCCCGCCGTGAAGGTCGGGCGCATCCAGAACTTCCGTTCGTGGTCGCCGGAAATGGTGCCGGACGAGAAGCTCGCGTGCCTCGGATTGGAATACTTCTGCTTCGAAGGTGACGGCATCTGGTCGGCGTCCGACGGCGAACTGATCGGGCTTGCCAAGAAGGAACTGGAGCAGATCGGCCTATGCACCTGGAACGATATCAAAGACGGCTGCGTGGTGCGCCAGAAGAAGGCGTATCCGGTCTATGACGAGGACTACAAGTTCCACGTCGAGACGATCCGTTCGGAACTCGCCGACAACTTCCCGACGCTGCATCTCGTCGGCCGCAACGGCATGCACAAGTACAACAATCAAGACCACGCGATGATGACCTCGATGCTGACGGTCAAGAACATCGCGGCGGGCAAGACCATCTACGACATCTGGAACGTCAACGAGGACGCCGAGTATCACGAGGCCGGCACCACCGGCGAGATCGAAGCGCTGAAGAGCGTGCGGCTCGTGCCACAACGCGTCGGGGGCGCTGCGTGATCGAGCGCCTCGCCGAGCAGGTGCGCCGCCACGCCGGCCTGATCGCGGAGGCCTCGGGCTATCTCGCTGTCAGCGTTGTCGCACTGTGCATCGACTTCGGCATCTACTGGTTGCTGCTCGGCCTGTTTGCGAAAGCCTTCGTGCCGGCTGCACTAGGATATGCCTGCGGGCTCGTGGTGCACTATCTGCTCGCGTCGCGGCTCGTCTTCAAGGCGCGTCTAAAAGGCCGCGGGATCACGGCGGAAACGCCGACGTTCGCAAAGTATGCCGGCACAGGTCTCGCAGGCCTGGCGATGACCGCGGCTATCGTCGGGTTCGCCACGGAAATCCTGGGCTGGAGCGCATTCACCGCGAAGGTATTGGCGACCGGGTTTGCGTTCGTCGCGGTGTACCTGATGCAGCGCTACGCCGTGTTCGCAGTTCCTGCCGGGACGGCAGCCGCTCGAGCGTAAGCAGCGGTAGCTGTGCACTGCCCGGCGCAATCGACGCCCTCGTCGCAAGTAGTAGAAAGCCGTCGGGTTACGCAGCGCTACGCCCTGCTAACGCGACCTACGAGCTAACCCAACCTACGGGCGATCATCTCGACGATGTGCATGGGCTTCACGGGAAGCTGCGTGACGTGAACGCCGAACGGCTGCAATGCGTTGTCGATCGCCGAGGCAATGCAGGAGGCGACGGCGAGCGAGCCGCTCTCCCCCGCGCCCTTCGCGCCGAGCACGTTGAGCGGCGAGGGCGACGTCATGTGGTGCAACTCGATCTGCGGCAGGCCCATCGAGGACGGCAGCAGGTACTCCGAAAAATTCACCGACAGCGGCTGCGCATCGCGGTCGTAGACCATCTGTTCGAGCAGCACCGTGCCGAGCGCCTGGATCAGAGCGCCGGTGATCTGACCGTCGACGATCTTCGGATTGATGACGCGGCCGCAATCGTGAACCACCACGTAGCGGCCGACCTTCACCGCGCCAGTGTGGATATCGACCTCGACCTCGGCGACGTGCGTGCCGTTGTTGTAGGTCATCGCTTCGGGCACGAAGTTGCAGGTCGCTTCGAGACCGGGCGTCGAGCCCTTCGGTAGAGCGAAGCCCGGCGGGGCCTGCAAGGCGCTGGCGATCTGGCCATAGGTCAACGTCTTGCCGGGATCGCGGCGCGAGCGGAAATTGCCATCGGCGACGTCGATATCCTGCGCGGAGCAATCGAGAATGGTCGCGGCGGCGGCGAGCGCCTTGTCACGGACTTCGGTTGCCGCGCGATGCACCGCAGGGCCGCCAACCGCCGTCTGCCGGCTCGCAAATGCGCCGAGCCCGAGCGGCGTTGCGGCGGTATCGCCGGCCACAACCCGAATATGGTCGATCGGCGCCCCTAGCGCGTCGGCGGCGATCTGCGCCAGCGCCGTCGCGATGCCCTGGCCCTGGGCGGTCGCACCAGTCGCAACGACCACGCGGCCGGTGGGGCCGATGCGCACGAGTGCGCTTTCGAAAGGACCGCGGCCCGAACCTTCGACGTAGTTGGCGAGGCCGAGACCGATGTAGCGGCCTTCGGCACGAGCCGCGGCCTGGCGCGCGGGAAAATCCGCGTAGCCGCCATGCTCCAGCGCCATCGCCTGTGACGCGGGATAGTCGCCGCTATCGTATGTCATGATACCACCGTCGCGCGTGCGCAGCGGTGTGGGATAGGGCATCTCTTCAGGTTGGATGAGATTGCGGCTGCGGATCTCGGCGCGGTCGAGCCCGATCTTCTCGGCGAGATGATCGAGCGCGCGCTCCATCGCGAAGGTGCCCTGCGGGCGGCCAGCGCCGCGCGTCGGCGTCACCGGCGTCTTGTTGGTCAGCACGACGGACGAGGTGTACGCGAACGCCGGCAGGCGATAGGGGCCGAGCACGTTGGTGCCGGAGTTCTGCGGCACGTTGATGCCGTGCGGGGTCGCTGCACCATGATCGTGCAGCATGTCGCATGCGAGCCCGAGCAGGCGGCCCTCGGCGTCAGCGGCCGCGGTGACGGTCCAGATCTGATCGCGTTCCATCGTCGTCGCGGTGAAATGCTCGCGACGGTCCTCGATCCATTTCACCGGCCGGCGCAACAGGTACGCGGCGAGCGGCACGACGATCTCTTCGGAGTAGATGACGAACTTGGGGCCGAAGCCGCCGCCGACATCGGGGCAGATGACGCGCACGCGCTCCTCGGTCCAGCCGAGCGTCTTGACGATGATCTCGCGCGCGCGATGCGGCATCTGCGTGCCGTCCCACACGGTCAGCACGTCGGCTGCGTCGTCGTATTCGGCGAGCATGCCGCGGCATTCCATCGGGTGGCCGCCGCACTTGTGCTGGTCGAGCGTCAGCGTGACGACGTGGGCGGCACTCTTGACCGCGGCTTCGACGTCGCCATAGCCGAAGCTGAACTTCGCCAAGAGATTGTCGGGAAACCGCGAGACGGCGGACGGAGCGCCGGGCTGCAATGCGAGGCGCACGTCGGCGACGGCGGGAAGCGGCTCGATTTCGCAGAGGATCGCGCCGGCTGCGTCTTCGGCCAGCGCGCGGCTTTCGGCGAGCACCAGCGCGATCGCCTGTCCGACATAGGTGACCTCGTCGCGCGCCAGGATCTCGGGCTCGACGACGTGGCGGATGGCAGCCGCGGGCATCGCAAGCGGCATCCGCTCGGTCGCGACGTGGGGCGCGATGTCGGATGCGCCGAGTACTGCTGCGACACCGGGCATCGCGCGGGCGGCTTCGAGGTCGAGCTTGACGATCCGTCCGTGCGCGATGTTCGAGCGGAATGTGCAGGCGTGCAGCATTTCGGGCCGCACGATGTCGTCGACGAAACGGCCCTTGCCGGTGAGCAGCGGCACATCCTCGAGCCGCGGTGTCGAGGAGCCGACATAGCGGTCGGCGGCAGAAGGTGCGTGCGTGGTCGAGGCGTGAGCCATGGCGTGTCTCTATCGCGAGCAAACGGGGACGACAGCACGGGGCCGACGCAGGGCAGCAACATGCGGAGGCGAGCCGTTCCGGTCAAGGTGCGGCCAGAGATCACTGGTGTCTCAGTCTGAAAATGTTCGCATCTCGCCGCTACCGCACACCGCAAAGCCGACGCGATGGGTCATGTCGGGACATTGGCCGCACGCGCCCCCTAACCCTGGAAGGGGGAGGTCGACACGGCACGATTTTTTGCTCCTTCAGCGAAAAATCGTCTGCCGTGTCGGGTGGGGGTGAAACGGCTGAGCGCCACGCCAAAAATCACCCCCACCAAGAACGTCATCGGATTTAGTCCGCCTACGTTCTCGGGGTTCTTTCGGTGATAGGCGGACTAAACCCGTGACGTTCTATCCTTGCCCTTCGAGGGGAGGGGGCGCGCGATTGCGAAGTCGGCTCTTGGTCGAACGTGTAGCGTGCGCCTCGACCGAAGTCGGCATTACGACGATAGAGGCGGGTGCGCGACTTCAAAGTGAGGCACTGCCCAGAGATTGCTCAGGTCGTAAGAGCGCGTCAGTGCGCGGCGGCGCCGAGGTAGAGTTCCTTGATCAGCGCGTTGTTGGCGAGCTCGTCGCGGCTCTTGCCTTCATAGGCGATCTCACCGTGGACGATGATGTAGCCGCGATCCGCGATCTTGAGCGCCTGATTGAAGTTCTGCTCGGCCATCAGAACCGTCAGGCCGAACCTTCGCTTGAGGTCGCCGATGGCGGCGATTGTCTGCGATACGAGCAGCGGGGACAGGCCGACCGATGGCTCGTCCACCAATAGCAGGGTCGGCGACGACATCAGCGCGCGGGCGATCGCGAGCATCTGCTGCTGGCCACCCGACATCGTGCCAGCAAGCTGCGTGCGGCGCTCCTTGAGGACCGGAAAAGTATCGTAAGACAGCGCCATGTTGTCCGCGATCTTCGCGCGTGCCGCGGGGCGGTAGGCGCCCAGCATCAGGTTTTCCTCGACCGTCAGCTTCGGGAACAGGCGGCGGCCTTCGGGAACGAGGGCAACGCCGAGATTCACGATCTCCTCTGTGGTGAGGCGCGTGAGGTCGTGCGCGACGCCGTCGATGGTCAGCGTGATGGTGCCGGCGGTGGGCCGCACAGAGCCCATCAGGCATTTCATCAGCGTCGACTTGCCGTTGCCGTTGGTGCCCAGCAGAACGACGGTCTCGCCGTTGTTCACATGCAGCGAGACGCCCGCCAAGGCGCGCACTGCGCCATAGCCGGCCTCCACGCCAGAAACGGCCAGTTCAAGCGCCAAGGTAGGCCTCCTGCACTCGTGCGTTGCCGACCACCTCCTGCGGAGTGCCCTCGCAGATGATCCGGCCTGCTTCCAGGCATACGATCCGCTGCGAGAAGCGCATCACGGCATGCATGATATGCTCGATCATGATGATCGTGATGCCCTCGCCGTTGAGTTTGAAGAGCAGGTCGATAACCTCATCGATTTCGGAACTCGATAGTCCGGCCATGGCCTCGTCGGAAATCAGCAGCTTCGGGCGTGCGGCCATCGCGCGCGCGAGTTCCATCTTGCGAAGCTCGACCTGTGAAAGCTGGCTCGACATCACGTCGGCCTTGGACGCGAGGCCCATCTTGTCGAGGATCACACCGACCTCGTCCATCGCCTGCCGCGACGTCTGGCCGTGGCCGCCGAAGTCGATGGGGATGAGCAGGTTCTCCAGCACGGTCATACTGCGGAAAGGGCGCGGGATCTGGAACGAACGCGCGATGCCGCGGCGCAGGCGGACGTAGGCCGGCAGCTTACCGATCTCCTCACCAGCGAACAGAATCGAGCCCGTGTCGTTGCGCAGCGAGCCCGAGATGCAGTTGATCAGCGTCGTCTTTCCCGAACCATTGGGGCCGATCAGGCCGAAGCGCTCGCCCGGATTGATCGAGACATGCAAGCTATCGAGCGCTGTGAAGCCGCCGAAGCGCTTGGATACGTTCTCGACCTTGAGGAGGGGGGCCGCATTAGAGACCGGGCTAGTCATGGCTGTCGTCACGACTCCTGCCCTCCGCTGGGACGCACGGCCTTGGTCTTGAACAGGCCGATCTTGCGCAGCAATCCAATGATCCCCTCGGGCGCGGCCACGACGAACAGGACCAGCATGATGCCGAGCACGAGAATGTTGAGCTCCGACGAGATCGTCACGGTCAGAACCTGCTGGGTGATCGCCAGCAGCAGAGCGCCGAGCACCGGGCCAAGCCAATGCGCGGTGCCGCCGATCAGCGACATCGCGAGCGGCGCCACGGAGTAGTTGAGGTCGAACGCAGCGCTCGGGATCGCGAACTGGAAGTACATCGGATTGGGCGCACCGGCCGCACACATCAGCGCGCCCGAGATCGCGCAGGCGATGAGCTTCAGACGGAGCGTGGGCACGCCCGAGCACTCGGCCGCGACTTCGTCGTCACGGATGGCGCGCAGTCCGCGCCCGATCCAACCACCTTCGATGTAGCGCGCGATAGCGATCGCGATGACGACCATAACCATGCCGAACACGAACAGCATCTGGATGTAGGAATCGAACGGCGGCGTGACCGGCGGGCGCAGGATCTGGATGCCGGCGGCGCCTCCGACGAACTTCCAGTTGATTATGAAGGTCTCGATGATGATCGTCAGCGCGACGGTGGCGATCGAGTAGAAGATGCCCCGCAGGCGCAACGTGAGGAGCCCCGTGGCGAAGCCGAGCAAGGCGCCGCAGGCCGCGGCGACCAGCACCTGCACCGGCAACGGCAGACCGAACGCCTTGCCGATCGCCACCGCGATGTAGGCGCCCAGTCCGACGAATGCGGCAGTGCCGAAATTCACGTAACCGGCATAGCCGCCCAGGATGTTCCACGCGGTCGCCAGCACGACGAACTGCAGAACGACGTAGCCAGCGAAGAAGATGTACTCGTTCTTGATGACAAGTGTCAGGATGTAGGCGGCGACAATGGCGATTGCCGAGCCGATCCAGAAGGGCGTATCGCTGCGCATGTTTTACCTTCCGAACAGGCCTTGCGGACGCACCGCCAGAATGAGCAGCAGCAGGCCGAACGAGATGGCCGGCGCCCAGGAGGCGCCGTAGAGGGTGAGCACGATCGATTCGGCGATGCCGAGGATGATGCCCGCGACGAGCGTACCGCTCATCGAGCCGAGGCCCGCCATCACGACCACGCAGAACGTGCGGCCGATGTAGGCGCGATCGAGAGTCGGCTCGACCGGGCCGACGATGATGAGGAGCGCGCCCGAGAGCGCCAGTGTAGCTGTGGCGATGCCGAAGGCCCACTGCTTGATGGCGACGGGGTTCGCGCCCATCAGGCGAAGTGCGCCTTCGTCCTGGGCCACGGCACGAATGGCGCGGCCGGAGAAGGTGCGCGAGAAGTACAGCGTGAGCGAGATTGTAAGCGCCATCGCCACGGCGAAGGCGACAATGAGGCGCATGGGAATGCGCATCTCGCCGATGTCGATCGCGGAGCCTATGTAGGACGCGCTGACGGTGCGCTGGTCGACGCCGAAGGCGAGAATGATGCCGACCTCGATGATGAACATCACGCCGAAGAAGAACGCCAAGCCGCGCACGCCGGCATCGGTGCCACGCTTCTCGAACGTCTCGTAGTAGATCCGGTACATGACCACGCCGAACACGAAGAATACCGGCATGAGCAGCAGGCCCGCCACCAGCGGATCGATACCGAGCTGGTAGAGCATGTAGGTGAAGTAGGCCCCGAGAACGAGGAATGCCGGATAGGCCAGATGCGGCACATCCAGAAGGCCGAACGCCACGGAAAGCCCGAGGCTTACCGCCGCATAGAAGCAGCCGAGCAGAAACCCCAGGACGATGGCGTCCAGCAGCAACTCGAACGAGAACAAGAAGCCCCCCATTCCCAAAATCGAAGGCCGCCCGCGACGCTCATCGCACGCGGGCGGGTCAACGCGGATCAGCTCTTGCGAGCTTTCTCGAACGGGATGACAGGCTCACCGGTCTTGCGGTCGGCCGGCGACAGGATCACCTGTCTGCCGGGGCCGCGGAACTGCTCGATGTCCTTGTCCTTCACGCCGCGGAACTGCGCCTGCACCGTGCCCGTCTTCTCCCATTCGCCATCGGCGGCGAACTTGATCGAGCCGACGATGGTCTTGTGGGTGTTCGACCTGAGGTAGCCGGCGATCGCCTTGTGATCGAGCGACTTCACCGACGCCACGGCCTGCTCGATGAGCTGGCCCTGGGCGTAGCCGTAGGGCGCGAGATAATAGCCGAGCGGATCGACCTTGGCGGCCACAGCGCGCGGCTGATACTTGGCGAAGAACTCCTTGGTGCCCTCGAAGTACATCGACGGCTCGGGCAACCAGCTGTTGAAGTTGATGACGCCGTTGAGCAGCGAGCCCATCGACTCCATCACGGCCGTGAACTGCAGGCCGACCATGCCGCCGCCGAAGATCTTGACGTTCTCGCCGACGCCGATCTCGTTGATTGCACGCAGAATGCCTGCGGAATCGGGCGGATAGGAGCAGACGAACACCATGTCCGCGCGCGCGGCGCGGAGAGCGCGGATGATCGCGGAGAACTCCACCGTGTTGGGCGGATAGTTCTGCTCGAATACCGTCTTCATCTTCTTCTCGTCGGCGACGCCCTTGGCGAGCCTGACGAGGTTCTGCGCGAACTCCTGGTCGGCCGCCAGGAACGCGATCGACTTCGCACCAGCCTTCTCACCGATCTCGATGAAGCTGCGGCCCCAGCTGTCGGCAGGGCCCCACGGCGCGATGTTGAACCACTTGTCGTGCTTGACGGTAGAGTTAACCTGGAACGAGAAATTGCCCATCAGCAGCAGATCGCGCTGCTTGACGAGCGGCATGATCGGGCCGGTCGGCACGGTCGCGTAAGGCGCGAAAAGCAGGTCGACCTTGTCGATGTCGAGCAGCTTGGAATAGATAGCCGGCGTCGTCGTCGCGCTGGACTGGTCGTCGTAGACCACCAGCTCGACCTTGCGGCCGAGCAGGCCGCCCTTGGCGTTGATGTCGTCGCGCCAGACTTCGATGCCGAGGAGCGAAGCCTTGCCGCCAGCGGCGAGACCGCCGGTCTGGGGCATCGAAAGGCCGATCTTCACCTGGCCTTGCTGGGCGCTGGCCACATGCGAGCCCAGTGTCGTGCTGGTGGCGACTGCCGCCGCGCCGGTCATCTGCACGGCCGTGCGCCGCGTAACCTTGATTTTGCTCACGCAGAATTCCTCCCGAAGATGTCGTGGGCCTTTTGACCGCACGTTACGAACACGAAGTTACGCCAGTACCCATCCACTGGCCAGTATCCGGATGGACGATGCCGCTCATCCAGGGACCGGGCATTGCGCCTTACTCGGCCTTGATGTTGGCTTCCTTGACGACCTTCTCCCATTTGCCGAGTTCGACGCCGATGAACTTGCCGAAGTCGGCCGGGCCCATCTTCGTGATCTCGGCCCCTTCCCGCTCGAACGCCGCCTTCAGCTCGGCGGTATCCTGCACCGCCTCGACATCGGCACGGACCTTGTTCACGATTGCCGGGGGAAGGCCGGCCGGCCCGACTATGCCCCACCAGTTCATCGCTTCGTAGCCGGGGACACCAGCCTCGGCGATCGGCGGCAACTCCGGCAGTATCCCGACGCGCTTCAAACTTCCGACGCCCAGAGCGCGCAACTTGCCCGACTTGAGGTGCGGCGTCGTCTGGACGAGCGAGCCCATCGTCACCTGGCTGTGGCCGGCGATAACGTCGATCATGGCGGGGCCGCCGCCCTTGAACGGCACCTGCACGATATCGAGCTTGGTCATGAACAAGAACAGCGACGAGCCCAGGTGCTGGAAGCTGCCGACACCGGCGTGGGCCATGTTGAGCCTGCCGGGGTTCGCCTTCGCATAGTCGAGCAGCTCTTTGACGCTCTTGACGGGGAGGGCGGGATTTACGGCCAGCACGTTGGGTCCGGCGCCGACCAGCGCAATCGGCGTGATCGACTTCAACGAGTCGTACTTGAGCTTATAGAGCCAGGGGTTCACCGCATGGGCCAGCGAGATGACCAGCAGGGTGTAGCCGTCTGCCGGCGAAGCGATGGCGACCTCGGTGCCGACCACGCCGCCGGCGCCGGCGCGGTTGTCGACGATGACCTGCTTGCCGATCTTGTCGCCGAGCTTGGTTGCGACCATACGGCCGACGACATCGTTGCTGCCGCCCGGCGGGAACGGGATGATCATACGGATAGGGCGGGTCGGGTAGTCCTGGGCAGACGCCACGGCCGAGAGGGCCATGAGACCGGCTCCGATCGCGGCAAGGCATGTGGCTGTGCGCTTCATCAGGCGTTTCCTATGGGTCAGTGTGTGTTTTAGCCGTAGGTTGGGTCAAGGCCACCACTGGCCGCGGCCCAACATTTTCCCGGTATGCCGTTAGCGTCGAAAATCAGTTCCATAATAGGGCTTCCGCGCGCCGGCTTCCAGTACGCTAGCCTCCTATAGTCCGGATGTACGATCCGAGGGGCGGGCTGGCTCTCGCCTTTCTAGTGTTCCCGTTCCGACATTTGCTTCCCCTTGCGGCACCGTCGGAGCAAATGTCGGAACCAAAAGGAACACTAGCAACGTCAAGGCTCTAGTGTAGCTTTTGCATCTGACGTTTGGTCAAGAGGCTAGCCGCGAGCGGGTACCAAACGTCAGATGCGCTACACTAGCTTTCGTCGAGATTATTGCGCCTTGACGCCGGCAGCCGTGACGACCTTGCCCCACTTGTCGGTCTCGGCGGAGATGTATTTCGAGAACTCGGCTGTGCTCATGGACACGACCTCGGAGGCGTCCTTGGCGAACTGCTCCCTGACGGCGTCTGTGCCGAGGGCGGCCGTCACCTCCTTGTACAGCTTCTCCACGATCGGCGCAGGCAGCCCCTTGGGGCCGGCCATACCGAACCAGTTGACCGCGGAGTAGCCGGGCACGCCCGCCTCGGCGACCGTGGGCAGATCCGGCAGCAGGGGATGGCGCTTGACGCCGGTCGTCGCCAGCCCGCGCAGCTTGCCCGACTTCACGTGCGGCACGGACGAGATCAGCGCGCTGATCAGCGCCTGGCTATGACCGCCCAGCACGTCGACCAGCGCCGGCCCGCCGCCCTTGAACGGCACTTCGACGATGTCGATCCCCGCCATATAGGCGAAGTTCGCCACCGAGAGATGCTGGAAGCTGCCGACGCCGGCATGGCCGATGTGAATCGAGGCAGGCTTGGCCTTGGCGAGCGCGATCAACTCCTTGACATTGTTGGCCGGCACGGACGGATGAACCACCAGTGCGCTCGCAACCTGGCCGAAGATCGCGACCGGCACGAAGTCCTTCGTCATGTCGTATTTGAGTTTGTAGAGCCACGGATTGACGGCGTGCGCCATAGAGACGACCAGCAGGGTGTAGCCGTCCGGCGCCGCGTTGAGCACGATTTCGGTGCCGAGGGTGCCGCCCGCGCCAGCTCGGTTGTCGACGGAGAACTGCTTGCCCATGCGCTCGGTGAGCTGGGCCGCGACCATACGGGCGATGAGATCCGTGCTGCCGCCGGGAGCGAACGGGAGCACCATACGTACGGGCTTGGACGGATAGTCCTGGGCCAACAGAGGGGGCGAGATCGTGGCCGATGCCAACAGCGCTACGACCGGCGCGAGTGCCAAGCCTGTGTGACGAAACCTCATAGCGTCCAGCTCCCTCGATGCGAGCGCGGGTTCAGTCCCGCGCCCAAGCTGACCTGTGCCGACAAAAGCCATACGCGATGAGGGTCGCCGACGCCAGCCGAGACAACACCGTTTCCCGGTATCGCGAGTTGACAGCCATCAAGGCGGCGGGCGCGCCATATTCCCCTTATGGGCGGCAATCGGCCGGGCACGCTCCCCCGTACCCAGAGCCTGGAGGCAGAACCATCGCATGACGATCAGGAACCTCGACGCGCTCCTGGCGCCGAAATCGGTCGCGCTCATAGGGGCATCGGAGAGAGCCGGCTCGGTCGGCTCGACGATCGCGCGAAATCTCATCGCACCGGGCTTTTCCGGCGAGGTCATGTTCGTCAATCCGAAGGCCGAGTTCGTGCATGGCCGGCCGTGCTTCGCGTCGGTCGCCGCGCTGCCGAAAGCGCCCGATCTCGTCGTCATCGCGACACCGACGCCGAACGTCGCTCAACTCGTGGGCGAGGCAGCTGCACGAGGCGCTCGCGCGGCTGTCGTGATCACGGCGGGGCTCGATGCCAGACAGCGGCAGCTCATGCTGGAAGCAGGCCGGGATAAGCTGCTGCGCGTACAGGGGCCGAACTGCATCGGGCTCCTGTTGCCGCGGATCGGGCTCAACGCCAGCTTTGCGCAATGCAATGCGTTGCCCGGCGATCTCGCGTTCCTGTCCCAATCCGGCGCGCTCGTCACCGCGGTGATCGACTGGGCGAACTCGCGGCACATCGGGTTCTCGCACATCGTCTCGCTCGGCGACATGGCGGACGTCGATTTCGGCGATATGCTCGACTATCTCGCCGGCGACACGCAGAGCCGCGCGATCCTGCTCTACGTCGAGGCCATCACACACGCCGAGAAATTCCTTTCGGCTGCCAGGCGCGCAGCGCGCGTGAAGCCGGTCATCGCGATCAAGGCAGGGCGCAATGCTGCGGCGTCACGGGCAGCGGCCTCGCACACGGGGCGGTTGGCCGGGATGGATTCCGCCTACGACGCGGCGTTCCGGCGGGCGGGCGTGCTGCGCGTCAATGCACTGGAGGAGTTGTTCGAGGCGGCCGAGATGCTCGCGCACATGCCGCGGCACACGGGAGAGCGGCTGCTCATTCTCACCAACGGTGGCGGCGCGGGCGTGCTCGCGGCCGATCATCTGGGAGACGAGGGCGGTCGGCTCGCGCAACTTTCGCCCCGAACGATCGAAATTCTCGATGGCAAGCTGCCGGCCAACTGGTCGCGTGCCAATCCGGTCGACGTCATCGGCGATGCGGGGCCGGACAGGTATGCCGATGCACTGGCCGTGGCGCTGGCCGATCCCGACTGCGATGCGGTGCTGGCGATCAACTGTCCGACCGCGCTCGTCTCCAGCACAGAGATCGCCCAGCGCGTGATCTCGACATGGCAGGCGACGAAACCGGCGAAACCGCTGATCACGAACTGGCTCGGTGCCGATGCCGTCGCCGATGCGCGACGGCTGTTCGGCGAGGCCGGCGTTGCGACGTTCGAGACGCCGGGCGCTGCCGTGCGCGGCTACATGCACCTCGTCCGCTACGGGCGTGCACAGGACGAACTGATGCGGACGCCTCCCGCACTGCCGAAGGGCGAGGCGCCCGACATCGCCACTGTTGCAGCCGTGATCGACAACGCCCTGAAGGCCGGCCGCACGATCCTGTCGGAGATCGAGGGCAAGGAGCTGATCGCCGCATACGGCATTCCCGTCGTGCCGACGCTGACGGCCGGCAATCCCGATGAAGCGCGGCGCATCGCGGAGCGGTTGCTCCCCGTGCACGGCAGTGTCGCTTTGAAGATCCTTTCCGACGACATCTCGCACAAGTCGGATGCGGGCGGCGTCGCTCTCGATCTCACCAGTGCGGAGGCGGTTCATGGCGCAGCCGTGACGATGCTGGCACGGCTGCGGACCGCCCTGCCGCAAGCGCGCATCGCCGGCTTCACCCTGTCGCCCATGATAAAGCGCCCCCGTGCGCACGAATTGATCGCCGGCATAACGGTCGATGCCACGTTCGGGCCGCTCGTGATGTTCGGCGCAGGCGGTACCGCCGTAGAAGTGATCGCCGACACCTCGCTCGCCCTGCCGCCGCTCGACATCAAGCGCGCGCGCGACCTGATCGCGGGCACCCGAATCTCGAAGCTGCTGGTCGGCTATCGCGACCGCAAGGCGGCCGATCTCGATGCCATCGCGCTCGCCCTCGTGCGGCTCAGCGCGCTCGCCTGCCGTCATCCGGAAATCCGCGAGATCGACATCAATCCGCTACTCGCCGACGAGACCGGCGTGATCGCGCTCGATGCACGGGTGCGGATCGCAGACGAGCGCGCCGAACCGCGCCCTGCGCTGTCGATCAAACCGTATCCGGAAGCGTGGGAGAAGCGGATCGCGGCCGGCGCGACACCGGCGTTCCTACTGCGTCCGATCCGTCCGGAAGACGAAGCGCTCTGCGCGGCGTTCCTGTCGCGCGTGACGGCGGAGGACTTGCGGCTGCGCCTCTTCTCGCCGCAAAAATCACTGACGCACAAGTTCCTAGCGCGGCTCACACAGATCGACTACGCACGGGAAATGGCGTTCGTCGCGCTGGCCGAGGAAACCGGGGAATTGCTCGGGGTGGCGCGCTTCATCGCCGATCCCGACTATGTCCACGCGGAGTATGCGGTCATCGTGCGGTCGGATCTGAAGGGGCGTGGGCTCGGCTGGGCGCTGATGTCCCATCTGATCGACTACGCTCGCGCAACCTGCATACGGGAGCTGTATGGTTCGGTGCTGGCCCAGAACAGCGGCATGCTGAAGATGTGCAAGGAACTCGGCTTCAAGATCCACAGAGACCCGGAAGATCTAGCGCTGTGCCACGTAACTTTGGAGATCGTCTGAGTTCTGCTTGCGCTATTTCGAGTTGCCGGGATCGCGCAGGCTGACGATGTAGGCGATGAGGTCGGCGCGGTCGTCGGCCTCGATGACGAGGTTGGGCATGTCCTTGTGCGGCGTTCTCAGCCAGACCGCGATCGCCGTTGCTGTCATGCCGGGCGTGTTGGCGATGATGCGGAATGGCGCAAGCCCCGGCATGGGAGAGAACTTGTCGCCGGGCCCGGTGCCGTGACAGCGCGCGCAATTGTTCTCCGCATAGGCGGCTCCGCGCGATGCGACGCCGTCTGATTGCGCGGAGGTTGGCTCGGATACTGCGAGCGCCATCGCCATCGCAACAGCGCTGATCAGACAAGTCGCCGGTTTCATCACATACTCCGATAGCTACCGACGACCGTCGATGACGGCTGCGCGACGCTGGTTGTTCATTGCAAACTGGCGTCGCAGCTCGTCAGCGGCAGATGAGCACCGGTGCGGCGCTGTGCGTGACGACCTGGTTCGCCTGGCTCCCGAGCAAGAGGCGGGACAAGCCGCGACGGCCGTGAGACGCCATCACGATCAGGTCGCAGCCGCTCGCTTTCGACTGCTCGATGATGCCGTCGGCCGGGAACTGGTCGCGAACGTGCTTCTGTTCCAACGACACGCCGGCGGCTTTGGCGGCCACGGCTGCTTTGGTCAGCACCTGCGCCGCGTTGTCGGCGCAAGACTTCTCGTATGCGTCGATGGGAAAGCCCATGGCCATCTCGCCAGGGACTTTGGTCGCCCACGACTCGGTGACGCATACGGCCGTGACCTTGGCGTTCAAAGCCTTGGCGAGCGCGATGCCCTGCTCGACCGCCTTGTCGGCCAGCTCGGATCCATCGGTCGCAATCAGTAGATGCTTGTACATTTATTTTTTCACCTTCGCTGGATCTTTGCAGCAGTTCGGCGGCACCATCGCCGCCGCGAAAGTCCTGAAGCGGGGGTGCCTCAGGCCTTTCGGGCGGGCACGTGCACCGGAGCAACCGCCTCAGATACTACGAATGTGGGATGCTGGCCCGCGGCAGACCTTGATATCGCTCAACCGGCGCCAGCCACGGCTCGGGACTGGCCGTGTGTTGTGGGGGGACTTAGCCCGTCTTATTCGCCCTAGCTTCGCATGCGACTCGATGGGCAGCGACGAACCCATTGGATTGGCATAACGTTCTGGTGTTGAAGCAGCGCGTGCGCGTCTCCCACAGGATTCGTCGCCTCCATGATCGAAGCTATGCCGTTTC
>CAMDMH010000010.1 GCA_945901835.1 Devosia equisanguinis
TCATGGCGGGAGAGAGGACGCCGATGAAATGGGCGATGTCGTCGGCGAACCAGGTGAAGCCGACAGCGGGGAACGCGAAACGCGCGAGGCCGACGCTGATCAGCCAGACGAGCGCCATCGACACCAGGTTGACGAGTGTAAATCGCCACGCTTCCGATGCGATGCTGCGGCCGCTCGCGCCGAACACGAACACGCGGGACAGCGTGTAGGCGACGATCATGCCGCAGACGTAGGCGAGAGCGACCGCGACCTCGAAGCCGATGAAGGGCTGGAGTGGCCAACGCGCGACGAGATTGACGCCGGCAGCGATTCCGCCGAGCGCCAGAAAGCGGACGAGCGGCGGCAATCGCTCGAATGCAGAGCGAGCCGACGATAAGGTCACGGGGATGCTCGCTGCCGACATCTGGGAACTCAGAGTTTGGTCTTGTGGAACACCGGCGTCGGCACGGCGCGGATGACCAGCATGATCCAGCGCCAGAACCCCGGGGCATAGACGACAGGGCTGTGGCGGGTGGCGGCGCGCTTGATGATCGGCGCGACGGCTTCGGGCTTGGCCCAAAGAGGACCGCCCTTCGCGATGCTTGCGGTCATCGGCGTGTCTACGAAGCCCGGCTTGATCACGACGGCATTGCCGCCGCACCGCACGAGGCGATGTGCAATGCCCTGGACGAGTAGGCCGAGGCCGCCCTTGGCAGCTCCATAGATGTAGTTCGACTGGCGACCGCGATCGCCGGCGACCGACCCGCCGACGACGAGCGAGCCGTGCGACTGCGACTCGATCAGGTCGGCGGCGGCGAGGCACCATTCGGCCGCGCTGGTGAAGTTGGTGTGCAGGATCGAGCGCGCTTCGGCCATATCCTTTTCGGCTTTCGCGTTGTCGCCGAGGGTGCCGTAGAACAGCAAGACGCTGTCGAGGCCACCGATCGCGGACGTCATGCGGGCGAGTTCCGCGCGCGCGTCCTGACAGTTCGTAAGATCGGTATCCCAGGTGACGACCTGATGGGCGCCGCGCGCTTCGAGATCGGTCGCAAGAGCCTTCAGGCGATCTTCGCCGCGTCCAGCCACGACGATGCGTGCGCCTTCCTCGGCGTAAAGGCGGAGCGTTGCCTTGCACATTGCGGAAAGTGCGCCGAGTGCGACAATGCGCTGACGCTGTACGGGCTTGGTCATTGGTTCATCCTTCGCCAGAAATCGGAGCTGAATGCGGGGTCGACGTGGGCAGAGAAGCGTTCAAGTTCGGGGTAGCCGGTGCGGAACAAGGCCGAGGGCATGCGGCCGTCCTTGGCGGGATAGAGCCGGCCTTTCGCTTCGCCGACGATTTGGTCGAGGCGCTCGAACAGCCGGTGCGTGCGAGACTTGCGATTTGGGAAATCGAGCGCCAGCGTCACGCCTTCCATCGGGAAAGAAAGCATTCCCGGCGAAGGCTTGGCGCCGAACGTCTTCAACACCGCGAGGCAGGAGCCCTGTCCGCTGCGCGCGATTTCGCCCAGCATCGTGGGGATTGCGACATCGGCCGACGCGGTGGGGACGACGCATTGATATTGGTAGAAGCCGGCGCAGCCGTAGACGCGGTTCCAGTTGCGGATCGCACGAGCGGGTAGAAGAACGGCGCGTAGTGCACGCGTTGGCGGCCCTGTTTCAAGCGGCCAGCATGATAGTACAGCGTGTTGAACGCTTTCAGCGACAGCGGATTGAGCGTGAAGCCGGGCAATTGGAACGGAACGCTGGCGCTCGTGCGATCTTCGTGCGCGCGATAGAGGCCGTCGGGCAGCCAATTCGCGCGGGAGAACAAACCGCGGGTCGATTTTCCGTCCTGGCCGGTCGTGCAGTCGATGCAGGCGACCGTGTGCTCGAAGGATTGCTCGCTTTCGCGTGCGATAGCCTAGAACTCTGCGAAACCCGAGAATGCGACGTTTTCGGCGCCGAGAAAGGCTCCGGGAATGCGCACGAGTTGCAGTTCGACCCAGGCGATCAAGCCGGTCAGGCCGAGACCGGCGATCGTCGCGCGGAAAAGTTCGGCGTTGACAGACGGCGAGATTTCGCGGGCGCCTATTGTCGACGTGTGAAGGCAGAGGCGCCGCACCGATGAACCGAGCGTGCCCGCAGCATGATGGTTCTTGCCGTGCACGTCGTTGGCGATCGCGCCGCCGAGTGTGACGAAGCGCGTCCCGGGAGTTGTCGGCAGGAACCAGCCATGCGGCACGACGATACGGAGCAATTCGCTCAGCGAGAGACCGGCTTCGGCGCGGATTATTCCAGTGATTGGATCGAACGCGACGACGCGATCGAGCGCGGTCATGTCGATGAGCGCACCGCCTTCGTTGAGGCAGCTATCGCCATAGGAGCGGCCGAGGCCGAGGCCGAGGAGTTTGCGGTCGGGTTCTGCCGAAAGAACGCGAGGGATCTGGTCGAGGAATGCGGGTGTCGCGAGCGAGGAACGCTGGCGTTTCACGCGGCCCCACGAAGTCGTAGTCTGCTCGCTGAACGGTAACGGCGCGCTGCTGCGTAGCGGCAGTTGCGCTGTGGCGACATCGCGTGCTTCGTCCGTGCGCGGCATGACCCGGATGCGTGCGGCCGTTTGGATATGGGTTGCGGCGCTCATCGTTGCTTCAGATCGACAGGCCGAATACGCAGGCGACGATCAAACCGAGGGCAATGCGGGGCTTGTCCCGTATCGCGAACGCGACGGGATCGGCATCGAGCTTGCCGCAATGGCTGAGACCCCAGATGCGCAGCGACCATAGGAACACGATGAAGGCCGCCCCCCAGAGCCAATACGGCTGGCGATAGAAGCCCGTCGGCATGGCTTCGTTGCTGAGATAGAGGAACAGCACGAGCATCGCGACCGCGTTGCAGCCGATGCCCAATGCGACGGTCAGCGCCATGTCGGTCCAGCGATAGTCGCGGCCGGGGATGTTCACGATGCCCATCTGGCCGGCGTTGATTACTTCCACATGGCGCTTGGCGAGCGACAGCGAGAGGAAGAAGAACATCGTGAAGGTCAGCAGCCAGGGCGAGGCGGCAACGCTCGCGAGGGCAACGCCCATCGCGATGCGAGAGGTGAACAGCACGGCCAGCACGAACACGTCCACCAGCAGAAGCCGCTTGAGATAGAACGAGTAGGCGAGCGTGGTGACGAGATAGCCGGCAAGACCGAAAAAGAACGGACGCGATAGCGCGAACGCCGCGGCGAGGCTGCCGAGAATGGCGATGGCCGCGACCCAAAGTGCAGTGCTCATGGCGATGTCGCCGCGCGCGAGCGGACGGTTGCGCTTGGTCGGATGGCGACGGTCGGAATCGAGATCGAGGATGTCGTTGACGAGATAGGTGCCGGATGCGAGCACGCTCAGCAGGAAGAAGCCGGCGATGCAGGTCAGCACTGCGGTCGAGTTGAAGTAGGCGTGGCCGAGGATCAGCGGCACGAAGACCAGCGCATTCTTCGACCACTGATGACAGCGAAGGGCCTTGATCCAGGTGCGAAGTCCGGCGCGGGGTGCGTCGATTTCCACCTCGACGGTGCCGCCGCGCGCCGTGACGCTGCGGGCAGTTGCTGTGTCGTTCTTGGCAATGACGACGGCCTTGGCTTCAGCCAGCAACTGCTGGGCGCGGCCAGCGTAGGCGAAGCCTTTCGGGAATCTCGTTTTCGCGAAGTCGAGCTTGTCGGCGTTGGTCATCGTGCGACCGGGTGCGGCGCCTGTTGCGCTGGCTAGTCCGCCGATGCGTGCTGCGACCGCGTCCGCGATTTCCTGGGCGGCGGCGGTGACGAGGTGCACGGCGCGGCCGGTCTCGGCTACGGCGACGATATAGTCGACGAGGTCGTTCTGCAGCGGCAAGCCGGAGACATCCACGCCTTTACGGGCATATTCGGCGATGGCTTCCGGAGCGATCGTGCCGCGTTCGCCGCGGACGGCGCGACTCATGCGCGAGACGGTTTTTTCGAGGTCTGTGACGGCTGCTTCAGCGGTGAGATCCGCGCGGACGAGGAAGCCATCCATGTCGACGACGAGGGGGAGCCTCGACGCGGACGGATCTGCTGCCGGTTGCGGCTTCCTTTGATCGAGGAGTCCGGTCGAATTTCTCACCGAACTTCTCTCCGAGTTTGTGGACATTACGCACCCTCAGCATACGGTCGAGCAGCTGCAACCATCGCGAAAGCGCGCGGTGCCACGAGCGTATTCATGCGCGGGTACGGTTACGTTTTGCTTAGCGGCTGCTGCATTTCCTGCGCGTCAGATGATTTTGTGTGCGTGCGGCTGTAGGTTAACGGAACCTCCACTGCGACATGGTCAAATACGCGGAACGTTCGAGTTTTCGAGAAAGTACCGCAGAGCCATGCGCGATCTGTCAGTGTTGTACGATGCGGAGCGCCTCAAGAGCATGCCGCGGATGTTCGTGCTCGCCTATGTGGTGAGCATGATCGCGTTGTTCGCGCTAACGCCAAGCATGATCGACAGCGCGGGCAAGGCGCTCGGTTACGATTTCATAACCTTTTGGAGCGCGGGCGTTCTGACGCTCGGCGGAAATCCGGTTGGCGCGTTCGACTTCAAGGCGATCGCCGCGGCCCAGCAGCTTGCGGTGCCCGGGCTCGAGAAGTTGTTCCTCTGGCATTATCCGCCGACCTTTCAGCTCGCGACGGTTCCGTTGGCGATGCTGCCGTATCTCGTCTCGTATTTCGTTTTCGTCGGCGGCAGTCTCGTGCTGTTCGTGGCGGCGCTGCGGCCGCTGGTGCCGCATCGCGAGGGCTGGATTGTGCTTCTGGCGCTGCCGGGCACTTTCATTTGCGTGATGCACGGGCAGAACTCGCTCATTTCGGCGGCGCTGCTGGGCACGGCGATCATGACACTAGACCGGCGTCGGGTGATCGCTGGCATTTGTATCGGACTACTCGCCTACAAGCCGCAACTCGGCGTTCTGTTTCCACTGGTGCTCGCACTCACCGGCCGGTGGCGCGTCATGGCGGTTGCGGCGGTGACGATGGCCTTGTTCGTCGGCCTGTCGGTGCTCGCTTTCGGTGTCGATCTTTGGGGCGTATTCTTCCGTAATCTTTCGGTCGCGCGTCATGTGACAGAGGCTGGCCTATTGCCGTGGGGCAAGATGCCGAGCGCGTTCGTCTTCCTGAGGATGCTCGGTGTGCCGCAAGGCGAGGCCTATGCCGGACAGATCATGATTGCGATGTCCGCCGTCGCGGTGGTTGCGTTCGTATGGTGGCGGTGTGGCGCGACGCTGCTCGCAGGCGCTGTGCTCGTGACGGGAACGATGCTGCTGACGCCCTATACGTTCGACTACGAAATGGCGATTCTGGCTGTACCGCTCGCGGTGATCGCGCGCCTTCTCGTGCGGCATGGCGCGAGCGACGGGGCGAAGATGCTGCTGCTGTTGCTGGCGGTTTCTCCGCTCGCGATGGGTACGCCCGTCGACAAGATCGGCATCCAGGTCGGGTTCATCGTGCTGCTGGCGCTGTTTGTGTGGACTGCGCAACTGGCGCTCGCAGCGCGCGGTGTGAGGATCATGAATATCCCCGCATGGAACCCTGCGCGTAGTCTCGGCGCGTCGGGCTGAGACCGGCGGCCGCGCGGTGATGCGATCCGCATGCGTGTGCTCATCTCGGCCAGCAACGTGGTCGAAAGGCGATGGGACATGGCGGTATGGGCGAAGCGTCTTGTGGCTGGGGGCAAAAGCGCTTCCGGTAACGGTGGCAGTAGAACGCGCAGCAAAGCGTGGTCGCGCGGCAGCGGGCGGCGATCGCGGCGGCCAAAGCATGTAGCGTCGTGGCGGTTCCATCGGCTCAGCCGGCGCGGGCGGGGCGTCGCGCTCAATCGATCGTCCGGGCGGTCAGGACCTACTATCTTGGCTAGGGCAGCCGCGGGGAAGGCGCCGCGGGAGCCGGTATGCGAGGCCGAGGGGCCGAACGGGGACGTGTTCATCAACTGCCCGTTCGACGACGACTATCTCGCGTGCTTCGAAGCGTTGCTGTTCGCGATCACGATCTCGGGCTATCGCGTCCGTTGTGCGCTGGAAGAGAGCGACGGCGGCGACATCCGCTTCAGCAAGCTGTGCCGGTTGATCGAAGACAGCGACGACACGATCCACGACCTGTCGCGCACAGAAGCGGGAGCTTCGGGACTGCCGCGGTTCAACATGCCGTTCGAGCTCGGGCTTGCAATCGGTGCGCGGCAGTACGGTGGCGAGAGGCAACGGACCAAGCGCGCGTGCATCATGGTCGCGCTCGATTATGCCTTGCCGCGTTACCTGTCGGATCTCGCCGGAAGCGACCCCTCGGTCCATCGCACCGACCCGCACGAGGTGATCCGTATCGTTCTCGGGCATTTGCATCGCACGCCCTCGGGGCGCGGGCTACCGGGTGCGGCCCATATGATCGAGCTGTTCGAGCGATTCCGGGGCGACGTGCCGTTTCTCGCCCGGCAAGCGCGGCTGACGGTCGAGGAGGTGCACGCGCGGCTCGGCTATCGCAACTACATGGATCTGCTGCGCGGCTTCTGCGAGGCGATGCCGGGGGTGGCGAGCCGCTTCGGGAATTGACCGAAGTTCAGTCGTTGTGGGCCGAGATTACTTTGAAGAATGGCCGGATTTTGATGTGTGGGCGGATCAATATTCACCGGATTTTTGTCCGAAGGTGGTCAACTACGCGATTGGAACTGCATGAAGAAGTGCGGAGAGTGGCATGGGCGCGCCGGCAAACAGCGAAGCAAAAGTCGTTCACTGGTCGAGCCGCCTGAAGTGCAATGGGGCCAAAGCCACGTCGGATGTGGCCGGATCCGATGCCAACAAGCGCTGGGCTACCCGGAAGCCATCAGCGATATCGGCTTACATTTATGCCGATCGCATTCCGGACGGTCTGGCTTGCGTTATCCGCGACACTTCTTCGTCGGGGGCGAGGCTACAACTCGCCGACAAAAGCAGCGCTGCTACCGTGGACGACCTGCCGGATAGTTTCAGGATCTTTGTCAGGCGGAGCCGGGAGTACACGTCGGTCGAGTGAAAGGTCGTACGACGCCACGGCGACAGTCTCGGTATCCGCTATACGGGCCAGTTCCAAACGGTGGCGAAGCCGCAACGGCGATCGGGGCCTGGGTCGGCGAAGCGCTGAGTTCGCGGCGTTGGCTGCGGGCGGTCAACTCTGCTGGATCACCAGTTCTGGGCGATCAACGAGATTCCTACACCGAACAGCAGCGATATCACGACGCGATCGAAGCGGCGGTCGTCGAGGCGACGGTAGGCGTAAATGCCGAGGCGGACTCCGATGAAGGTGGCCGGAACGCACAGCAGCAGTGAGATCAAGAACGCTCGCGGCAAGAGGCCTGCGATAGCGCTCGAAATCACGGTGGCGAGCAGGATCGTGAAATTGAACGCCTGAAAGAGGGCGCGCTTCTCGTCGCGCGACCAGGGTTTGAAGGTGGCCCAAATGATCGGGAGAGGGCCGGAAAGGCCGGCGAGACCGCTCATCACACCGCCGCCGAAACCGACGGCCATGTCCGCGAAGCGACCGCCGCTGGTTGCAATGCCGGTGCGGGCGAGGCGGGCGGACAGCAACTGGAAGCCGCAATAGACGACGAGGATTGCACCGACGCCCAGCTTGAACTGGCGTACATCGATCATCGGCAGCAGCCAGGTGCCTACGGGGACGCCGATCAGGCCTGGGATGACGAACGTAGCCACGCGCCGCCATTCGATCGCGTGCCAGATCTGATGCATGGTCTGGATCTGGCCGGTGACGCCGGCGGCGGCACCGAGCGAGCCGGCCATGGGCGGCGGCATGATCTGGATCCAGATCGGTACAGCCGTCAGCGCGGTGCCGAAGCCCGTCATGCCGTTCGTGAAACCGCCGAGAAGTGCGCCCAACAGCAATAGTACGATGTCCGTCCCCGTGAAGATCACAACGCCGGCTTCCCGGAGGCTTTCTTTCCGGCCGAGGGCTGGGCCTTGGCGGCCTGCCGGGGTTGTAGTGGCTCGGATGGCACAGATGTGGCCCTGTGGCTTGAATCGGCGTGGCTGAAAACCATATACCTCGTATCGCGTGCGGGTGCCTCACGGGTCCGCGCCGGCCGAATGCCCGAGAGGGGTTCGTGGTTCGGGTTGTCAGGTCGCTTCGGTAGAGGGCCTTGGAATATGGCACGTATGTCACTCCTGTCGAGCCCTCTGCTGCTCGGCTTCGATGAAATCGAACGGTTGGTCGACCGCTTCGGAAAGAGCGCCAGCGAAGGCTATCCGCCCTACAATATCGAGCGCTTGAAGGCGTCCGAGCAGGGCGTGGAGACGCTGCGGATCACACTCGCGGTGGCGGGTTTCACCCGCGATCAACTCGAGATCACGCTCGAGGATCGGCAGCTCTGTGTGCGCGGCCGGCAGGTCGACGAGCAGGATCGCGAATATCTCTATCGCGGCATCGCTGCGCGACAGTTTCAGCGTACGTTCGTGCTGGCCGACGGCATCGAGGTTCGGTCCGCGGATATCGACAACGGGTTGCTGATGATCGACCTCGTCCGCCACGAGCCGCAGAAAATGGTGCGGACGATCGCGATCGGCAATCCGGTCAAGCCGCCGTGAGGCCGGCCACCGTTCGTGTTGTTGCAGCGAAAACAATCCGCCATCGTAGATGGCCTTAATTCTCAGCTGTGACGGAAAAACCCGTATTGCGGCCAAACTGCCTCACTAGAATCAGCGTATAAGGGAATGGCACGCGGATTACATGGCAGCCCGCTTCCCCCATAGGAGTAGCGTCATGAAGGAATCAAGGCGTAGCATGACCAAGCGTTCGCGGCTTACCCCGCGAGACTTGGAAGGCGTTATGAGTCAGCGGGAGTTGGCTGCTCTCGGCGGCGGCAAGGTGGCCTATATCAAGGCCTTGTCGGCGGATGAAGCGAAGGAGCTGTATCCCGCGATCGACGACCTGCCGTCCGGCATCCAACTGTTCGCTCTCCAAGCGGCCGATGGAACGCCGATCGCGCTCACGGATTCGCTGCAGGCGGCCATGGGGCACGCCATCGGCGATGAGCTGGAACTCGCCGGCCTGCATTGATCGTCACGTTGCAAGCTGAGACGAATTTCGGGGGTGGCCAGTCGTTGGCCGCCCCTTTTCGCCGTCGTTGGTTTCGCTGGCTATTGCTTCGGTGGGGGTAAGACCGGAGGCGGTGGGGGCGCTGGAAAAGAACTCGGTGGTGCTCCGAACGGATTGCCGCCCGAAGTGCCGAATGATGGCGCGCCCGAACCGAACGAGGGCGGAGTTACCTGAATTTCGATCTTCTCGCCGCCTGGTTTGGGCTTATCGAGGAAGTAGGTCACCGAGCGCGGCCACAAGATCAAAATCGCGCAGAGCACCAGCTGCAGGCCGACCCAGGGGATTGCGCCCCAGTAGATGTCGGAACTCTTGACCTCCTTGGGGGCTATTCCGCGCAGGTAGAACAGGGCGAAGCCGAACGGCGGATGCATGAAGCTCGTCTGCATGTTGGCGCCGAGCAGCACGCCGAACCAAATCAAGTCGATGCCGAGCTTTTCGGCTGCCGGGGCCAGCAGCGGGACGATGATGAAGGCGATCTCGAAGAAGTCGAGGAAGAACGCGAGGACGAAGACGAACAGGTTGACGAATATGAGGAAGCCGACTTGACCGCCCGGCAGCGAGGTCAACATGCCCTCTATCCATTCCTTGCCGCCGATGCCCTGGAAGACGAGGCTGAAGATCCGGCTACCGATGAGAATGAACACGACCATGGACGTGATCCGCATGGTGGTTTCCATGCCCTGGATCAGTAGTGCCCAGGAGAACCGCCCGTTCATCCACGCGAGCGCGATCGCGCCGACGACGCCCATGGCGCCGGCTTCGGTAGGCGTCGCCAGGCCCATGAAAATGGTGCCGAGCACCAGGAAGATCAGGACCAGCGAAGGCACCATGGCCTTGGTGCATTTCCAGATCAGCGGCCAGCCCCGCAAGGTGCGTGCTTCCGGCGGCAGCGCCGGCACGGCATCGGGCCAGATCATGCTGACGATCCAGACCCACACGCAGAAAAGCGCGATCTGGATCAGGCTCGGACCGATAGCGCCCAGGTACATGTCGCCGACCGACTTGCCGAGCTGATCGGCGAGCACGACCAGGACCAGCGAGGGCGGCACGAGTTGCGTCACCGTTCCCGCTGCTGCGATCACGCCGGTGGCATGGCGGATCGAATAGCCGTACTTCATCATCACCGGGAGTGCGATCATGCCCATGGCGATGACGGATGCGGCGACCGTGCCGGTGATCGCGCCAAGGATCGCGCCGACCACGATGACGGCATAGGACAGCCCGCCACGCAGGCTGCCGAAGAGCTGGCCGAAGCCTTCTAGCAGATCCTCGGCGAGGCCGGAGCGTTCGAGGATCGCGCCCATCAGTGTGAAGAACGGTATGGCGAGCAGCAGGTCGTTCGAGACGACCGAATAGAGCTGATAGGTAAGATTGCCCATGAAGTCGGGCCGGATCAGGCCAAGCTCGATGCCGATGACGCTGAAGCCAAGGCCGATCGCGGCAATGGAAAAAGCCGCAGGATAGCCGATCCCCATCCCGACGATGAGGCCGACGAACATCAACGGTGCGAGGTTGTGCTTGAGCAGATCTGTCATTGCAGCGGCTTCTCGTAGGCGTGCTCGCGGACGTAGTCCGTCGTCAGGGCGGCCAGGCACTTGATGATTTCTGAGATGCCCTGAAGCAGCACGAAGAAGAAGCCTACGGGGAGGATCAGTTTGACCGGCCAGCGTGGCAAGCCGCCGGCGTTCTGCGAGGTCTCGTTGTTGGCCCACGCTTCCAGAAACCAGGGCCAGGTTACGTAGATCAGGACGACGCACATCGGCACGAGGCAGAAGAGGGCGCCGAGCAGGTCGATCCAGGTGCGGGTTCGTTCCGAGACCCAACCGTAGAACAGATCGACACGGACGTGCTCGTTGACCTTCAACGTGTAGCCGGCGCCCAGCAATACGAGGGCGGCGAACATGTACCACTGGGCTTCGAGGAAGCTGTTGGAATTGTTGCTGTACCAGCGTAGGAGCGCCTGCAGCCAGGGGTAGGCGCGGCCTTCGTCGGTGAGGTGGACGATGGTGCCGATCGAATAGCGGAAGACCGCGTTGAAGGCGCTGACCAGCGAGGCGATGAGAACGAGCCAGACGGCTATGCGGCTGATCGCTCGGTTCAGGCCATCAATCGCGCCACTCACGGCGAGCAAGCCGTGCATCAATGACCGCTCTCTTTGCACTGTTCCCATGGCGCGACCGGTTTGCTGTACGCAGATTTTCCGGCCGATCGGGATGGACCGCCGAACGATCCGGCGGAGCTGACGAATTGACCTTGCGTTCAGGGGTCGCATATGTCCATGGGTCCATAGGTACCGTCAAGCTCGCCAGCCGGCAGAACGTGGCCATCCGCCCACAAGCAGCCTACACCCCGCCTACATGCCGGGCGGCCTTCCTTCGACCATCAGGCAGAGACCTTTCAGACAGAGGCCGTAATGTCCGTCACGCAACAGCAGATCATCGCGGCCCTGAAGCGGATTCGCGGTCCCGATCTCGAAAGCAACATCGTCGATCTCGGGTTGGTGTCGGAAATCGTGATCCGCGACGGTCGCGTGTCGTTCTCGATCACGGTGCCGCCTGAGCGTGCAGCAGAGCTCGATCCGTTGCGGGAAGCCGCCCAGCAGGTGACGTCCGAGCTGCCGGGGGTGACCTCGTCGTTGGTGGTGCTGACGGCCGATCGCGCCGGCGGCCGGGGGGCTTCCTCGCCGAGCCAGGCGCGGGCGGAAAGTTCACGGGTTGCGGCAGCACGTGCGGCAAGTGGAGCGGGAGCGCGGCCGGCAGGTGCTGCGCCGGCGCATTCGCACGATCACAGTCACGCGCACGGACATAGCCACGGACACGCCCATGGTTCGGGGCCCGGTGCTCCAGGTGGGGCGGGGCGGCCGGCAGGAGCAGCGCCTGGTGGCGCACCAAAGGGAGCGGCCAAGGCCGGTGCGGTGCCGGGCGTGAAGCATCTGATCGCGGTCGCTTCGGGCAAGGGTGGTGTCGGCAAGTCGACGCTGGCGGTCAATCTTGCGCTGGCGTTCAAGGCGATGGGCCTGAAGACCGGTGTCATGGACGCGGACATCTATGGCCCGTCGCAGGCCAAGCTGCTCGGGATCTCCGGCAAGCCGACGATCGGTGCCAACAAGAAATTGCAGCCGCTGGAAGCCTATGGATTGCGCGCGATGTCGATGGGGCTGCTCGTCGACGAAGGCACGCCGCTGGTGCTGCGCGGGCCGATGGTGACGTCGGCGCTCAATCAGATGCTGCGGGATTTCGATTGGCCCGGAGAGGGCGGGGACCTCGACGTGCTGGTGATCGACATGCCGCCGGGCACCGGCGACATCCAGCTCTCGCTCGCCCAGCAGACGCCGCTATCGGGCGCGGTGATCGTTTGCACGCCTCAGGATCTCGCGCTCATCGACGCGCGCAAGGGCCTCGCCATGTTCCAGAAGGTCGACGTGCCAGTGCTCGGTATCGTCGAGAACATGAGCTACTTCCTGTGTCCGAAGTGCGGTGAGCGGTCGGAGATCTTCGGCCATGGCGGTGCGGAGCACGAGGCGGAGCGGATCGGCGTGCCGTTCCTGGGTGCTATTCCGCTGCACATCGAGATCCGGGAGCTTTCTGACAGCGGCAAGCCTGTCGTGGCGACGAATCCCGGCAGTCCGAATGCGAAGGCGTTCAGCGATGTCGCGGCTGCCGTGTGGGCCGGCATCCTGGCTGGCAAAGGTTCGGGGACCGAACCGCCCAAGCTCGAGGTCGCTGCCGACAAGTCGTTCCTCAAAGTCGCGTTTCCGGGCGGCGCCAGCTACGATCTTTCGGCGGAGATGCTGCGCGTGATGAGCCCGTCGGCCGAGGTGCAGGGGCACAGCCCGAGCCAGCGGGTGACGGTCGGCAAAAAGCGCAACGTCAAGATAAAGGAGCTGCGGCCGGTGGGCAATTACGCCGTGCGCATCATGTTCGACGATGGACACGACACCGGGCTCTACTCGTGGACCTATCTCGAGGAGTTGGGCCGCGAGAAAGAGCCGCGCTGGGCGCTCTATTTGTCAGAGCTGAAGCAGAAGGGATTGACGCGCGAATAGGCGGAAGAACTTTCGACCATCATGAGCCGGGGCCGCGCGCCCTCCTTTCGAGGATTAAACTTCCATGTCTCAACACGATCTCTTCTCGCCCATCGCGCTGGGCGATCTTCAGCTGCGCAGCCGTATCGTGATGGCGCCGCTGACGCGCTGCCGGGCGAGTGCCGGAAACGTCCCCAATGCGCTCAACGTCGAATACTACCGCCAGCGCGCGAGCGCCGGGCTCATCATCAGCGAAGCGACGCAGGTCGTGCCGGAGGGCCAAGGCTATCCGACGACGCCGGGCATTCATTCCGGGGCCCAAGTGGAGGGCTGGAAGAAGATTACGGACGTCGTGCATGCTGCAGGCTCAAAGATGGTACTGCAGTTGTGGCACGTCGGGCGGGTGTCGCATCTCGTCTTTCAGCCGGACGGCAAGCTGCCGGTCGCGCCTTCGGCGATCGCGCCCAAGGGGCAGCTCTACGACAACGCGTGGAAGAAGATCGACTACGTGGCGCCGCGCGCGCTGGAGCTGTCGGAAATTCCCGGCGTGATCGCGGGCTACGTGAAGGGCGCCGAGAACGCCAAGCTCGCGGGCTTCGATGGTGTGGAGGTGCATGGCGCCAACGGCTATCTGCTCGACCAGTTCCTGCGCGACAGCACGAACAAGCGGGCTGATGCCTACGGCGGGAGTGTTCAGAACCGCGCGCGGCTCATGCTCGAAGTGACGGAAGCGGTGGTCGGCGTTTGGGGCGCTTCGCGCGTCGGCATCCGGCTGTCGCCGCTCAATCCGAACAACGACATCGCAGACAGCGATCCCAAGGGCACCTTCGGGTATGTCGCGCGTGAATTGGCGAAGCTCAAGCTCGCCTACGTGCACGTGCTCGAGGACGTGAAGACGCCGCCGGGCGACGAAGTGACGAGCACGATCAAGGCTGCTTGGGGCGCGCCGGTCGTCGCCAATTTCGGCTACACGCTTGAGACGGCGCAGGCGGCGATCCGTGAAGGCCGCGCAGATGCCATCGCGTTCGGAAAGTTGTTCATCGCCAATCCGGATCTGCCCAAGCGCCTCGCCGCCGGTGGGCCGTTCAACGAGTGGGACATGAAAGCGTTCTACGGCGGGACGGAAAAGGGCTATACGGATTATCCGGCGCTGGGGTAGGTCGGGATTGCGCCCGGCGGGTTCCCCCGGATCGGTGTCCGAGGTAGCCCGCCGTACGGAACTCTTGTGCGCAACCCATTGCATTAGCGATATCTTTCCGACAAGGTGCGGCTGGTTGGCGGTCGTGGATGGGCCGCGCGTAGAGGAGTTTCGGTGATGCTGAGAACGTTCAAGGGAATGGCGGGGATCGTCCGCACGATGGTGGTGGCCGGCACAGTGTCGGGGGCCATCGGGTTGTCTGCTACCGGTGCGATGGCGCAGGCGTGCGGTAACACGGGGGGCGGCTTCGACGCCTGGCTCAACGGTTTCAAGTCGCGTGCGAGCAGTCAGGGCATTCCGGCTGCGACCACGGCTTCGGCGCTCGCGGGCATGTCCTACGACCAGTCGGTGATCAATCTCGATCGCGGGCAGCGCTCGTTCAAGCTGAGTTTCGAGCAGTTCTATGCGCGACGCGTTTCCAGTTCGCTGATCTCGCGCGGACAGAGCTTGATGGCGTCGAACGCGGCGCTATTGAAGAGCATCGAGGCGAAGTACGGCGTGCCCGGCGCGGTTCTGATTTCGATCTGGGGTCTCGAGACGAACTACGGGCGCGGTGCGCAAGGTGGCAAGTCGATCGTGCGTTCGCTGGCGACGCTGGCCTACGATTGCCGGCGCGCGGCGTTCTTCGAGAACGAGCTGGTCAACGCTCTGCGGATCATCCAGCGCGGCGACATCAATACCGCGGGGATGCGCGGGGGATGGGCCGGCGAGATCGGCCCGATGCAGTTCCTGCCGTCGTCGTACATGAAGTATGCGGTCGATTTCGACGTTAACGGCCGGCGCGATCTCATGAACAGCGTGCCCGACATGCTGGCGTCGACGGCGAACTTCCTGAAGGGGCACGGCTGGAAGGCTGGTCAGCCGTGGGGCCCGGGCACCGCCAACTATTCCGCGATCCGCGAGTGGAACAAGGCCGAGGTCTATCAGCGGACGATTTCCGTCATGTCGACGAAGTTGGCGGGGCGTTGATCGTCGGCAGTTGCTAGGGCAGGTATGCGTTTCAGCGCAACCTGCCGTTCGCAATGCAGCCGGCGGGTTGCGCGATGCCGAGATGGATCGCTTGCCCGCCTACGATTTTGACGCGCGCAAGGCGCCGATTGAAACACCATTTCAAAACCGGGTTGGCGAAGGTGGGGGCGTCGTGCAAGATGCGCGCAACGATGGCCATGGACCATCGCCCAGCCGAACCAGGAGGAACGAGTGGACAAGCCCGGATACCCAGACCTGCGCGCGCATCTGAAGAGCCTCGAAGAAAAGGGGCTGCTCATTCGCGTGAAGCGACAGATCAACAAGGACACGGAGATGCATCCGCTGGTCCGCTGGCAATTCCGGGGCGGTGTGCACGAGGATGACCGCAAGGGCTTCCTGTTCGAGAACGTCGTCGACAGCAAAGGGCGGAAGTTCGACATTCCCGTCTGCGTCGGTGTGCTTGCTTCC
>CAMDMH010000011.1 GCA_945901835.1 Devosia equisanguinis
ATATCGCCTCGCTGCCGTCCGTTACGCCGTTCGTCGGCCCGGAGGCGTTGGAGCGCCAGCGCGGCGTCGAGTTTCGTGCGCGAATCGGCGCCAACGAGAGCGTATTCGGCCCGTCCCCCAAGGTCGTCGAGGCGATCGCCAAGGCAGCGTCCGCGAGCTGGATGTACGGCGACCCCGAGCAACACGATCTCAAGGCCGCCATCGCCGCCCACCACGGCGCCAGGATCGAGAATGTCGCCGTCGACAGCGGCATCGACGCGCTGTTCGGCATCGTCGTGCGGCTGTGCGTTGAGCCGGGCGAAACGGTGGTGACCTCGCTCGGCGGCTACCCGACCTTCATTTTTCATTGCGATGGCCTCGGCGCCCGCCTCGTGCGCGTGCCCTACAAGGATAACCGCGAAGATTGGCCGGCACTAATCGATGCAGCGAAACGCGAGAAGGCGCGCATCCTCTACTTCGCCAACCCCGACAACCCCATGGGCTCCTGGTGGTCTGCGTCCGAAGTCCAGAAGCTGATCGACGGCACGCCCGATGGTTGTCTGCTGGTCCTCGATGAGGCCTATTCCGACACAGCACCCGCCGATGCGATCCCCCCGCTCGACCTGTCGAACCCTAGCGTCCTGCGCTTCCGCACCTTCTCGAAGGCCTACGGCATGGCCGGCGTCCGCGTCGGCTACTGCCTCGGCCACCCCGATGTCATCAGACACTTCGACAAGATCCGGAACCATTTCGACGTCACGCGCATGAGCCAGGCCGGCGCGATGGCGGCGCTTGCCGACCAGCCCTACCTTCGGGATGTCGTAGGCAGGATCGCCCGCGCCCGCAGCCGCATCGGCGAGATCGCCGCGGCCAACGGCCTGAAGTCTCTGCCCTCCGCGACCAACTTCGTCGCCGTCGATTGCGGCCGAGATGGCGCCTACGCCCGCAAGGTGCTCTCCGAACTGGTCGGCCGTGGAGTCTTCGTCCGCATGCCCGGTGTCGCCCCGCTCGACCGCTGCATCCGCGTCAGCGCCGGCACCGACGCCGACCTCGCCGTGCTTGCGGAGATGCTGCCCCAGGCATTGAAGGCCGCACGCTAGCGGCGAACCATGGCTGCTGTTAAACTGCGCCCATGAACGAGATCCTCCGACAGCCCTTTCCCGGCCAGCCTCTTTCAGGGTGGCCGAAGCCGCCGGCCTCGACCCAGGCCGCCGATGGCCTGCCCCGCCGCGCCTGGACCGGCGAGGAGGTGCAGCGCATGATCGACGCCGGCATCGTCAGGCACGGCGAGCGGTTCGAGCTGATCGGGGGGGAACTCGTCGCGATGGCGGCCAAGGGAAATCATCACGAAACGCTGAAGACTTCACTCAACTACTTCTGGATCAAGCAAGCACCGCGCGAGCTGATGATCGGCTGCGAAACGCCGCTGCGCCTCGAAACCTACAACGAGCCCGAGCCCGAGTTCATCGTCTACCCCCGTGGCATGAAGCCCGGCGAGGTGCGCGCCGAAACCGTCCTTTTGGTCGTCGAAGTCGCGGATACGGGCCTGCCGATCGATCACAACGTCAATGCTCCGCTCTACGCCCGCTTCGGCGTCCGCGAGTACTGGGTCATCAACGCCCGCACCTTGGTGACCAAAATCTACCGAAAGCTCAGCCCATCGGGATATGCCTGGAAGCGCGAGTTTTCGGGCGACGAGCTATTGTCTCCGATGCTCGCACCATCGCTCGCGGTCCGTCTTGCCGACCTCGACCACGAGTAGCCGACGAGGCCGCGGCTTGCAGGCAGCGCTGTACAGGCTATAGACCGGCTTCACGAAATCTACGGTTCGACTGTTTTCCCCAACCGACCACGGAGCCTTATCCGCATGCTGAAGAAGCCCGCCCAGACCGCCACGCCAGTCCACGACATCCTTCGCGACCGCTGGAGCCCGCGCTCTTACGTGGCAACGCCCGTCTCGAAAACCGATCTCACCGCGATCCTCGAAGCCGGCCGCTGGGCAGCATCCTGCAACAACGGCCAGCCCTGGCGCTTCATCGTTGCCACCAGCGACGACGCGGCCGAGCACGCAACGGGCCTCACAGGCTTCAACGCCCGCAACCAGCGCTGGGCGAAGAACGCGCCCGTGTTCGTATTCGCATGTGCCCGGAAAACCTTCGAGGCCAACAGCAACCCCAACGCCCACGCCTGGTACGACACCGGCGCGGCCGTCGCCCAGATGACCATCGAGGCAGAAGCCCGCGGCCTCAAGGTGCACCAGTGCGCCGGCATCGAGAAGGACACGATCCGCTCGACCTATGGCGTGCCCGAGGAGTTCGACATCGTTTCCGGCTTCACGATCGGCCGTCAGGGCGACGCCGACGCGCTACCCGAGGAACTGCCCAGCCGCGAGAAGGAGCCGCGTCAGAGGAAGCCGCTGGCCGAGATCGCGTTCTCCGGCAAGTTCGGCACGCCGGCGAAGCTCGGCTGAGCCATCGTCCCGCGATCCATGAATACGCCCGGCCCGCGTCCTGATACTTCAAGGCGCCGGTCGGGCTGACGGGCGCGCCGCGCCGTGACACGAAAGACCGCGCGATGCTGCTGGCAGCCTTGATGTGCTACGTCGCGCTCCAGTTCGCCATCGGCGTCTGGGTATCGCGCCGCATCACGACGGATACCGATTACATTCTCGCCGGCCGCACGCTGGGCCCAACGCTGGTCGCCTTTTCCGTCTTCGCGACGTGGTTCGGCGCCGAGGCTATCGTCGCGACGACGGGCGAGGTCTACAAGAACGGCCTCAGCGGCGCGCTCGTCGATCCATTCGCCTACGCGTCCGCGCTCGTACTGGCCGGACTGGTGTTCGCCGCCGCGCTGTGGCGCAACGGCCTGACTACCTTCGCCGACCTGTTCGAGCGCCGCTATTCCCCGGCCATCGGCAAGCTCGTCGTCATCGTGCTGCTGCCGGGCTCGATTTTCTGGGCGGCGGCACAGATCCGCGCGTTCGGACAGGTGTTGAGTTCGTCGTCGGGCATGAGCCTGTGGATGGCGATTGCGGTCGCGGCGGTGCTCGTCGGCGCCTATACGACCATCGGCGGTCTGCTCGCAGACTCGGTCACCGACTTCCTGCAGGGCCTCGTCGTGATCTTCGGCCTGATGGTGCTATCGGTCGTTGTCGCCGGTCACGTCGGCGGGATATCCGGTGCGCTGGAACAGGGCGATCCAGAGCGCTTACGCATCCTTGCGAGCATCGCCGATGGCCCCCTCGAAAAACTCGAGCATATCGTCATCGCGATCTGCGGATCGATGGTCGCCGTCGAGCTGATCTCGCGCTACCTCGGTGCGCGCTCTGCCGAAGTCGCCCGCGCCGGTACCATCGCTGGCGGCTTGCTGTACTGCGTGGTCGGCCTCGCCCCGGTCTTCCTGGGGCTCAGCGCCGCGGCGTTGTCGGCCCGTGATCCCGCTTTGAAGGACCTGCTGGGAGATGCAGAGCAGGTGGTAGCGACGCTGGCCCGCTACTACATGCCGACGTTCGGGTACGTGATCTTTGCCGGCGCGATCGTCTCGGCGATCCTTTCGAACGTGCATTCCTCGCTGCACGCCCCGGCGGCCCAGGTCGCCCACAACATCATCGCGCGCATGAAGCCGGAACTCGATGGGCGCGGCAGGTTGAATGCCGTGCGGGCGACCGTCATGGTGCTGTCGGTCGTGGCCTTCCTGCTGGCGCTGACCTCGGAGCGCATCAAGGAACTGGTGGAGATAGCCTCGGCCTTCGGCAGCGCGGGCGTGGTCGTGACCGCGCTGTTTGCCGTCTTCACCCGCATCGGCGGCGCGACGAGCGCGGCGGCGGCGATCCTCGTCGGCGTCGCGATCTGGGCGCTGGGCCGGTTCGGTTTGGCCTGGAAGGCACCCTACATCACGGCGATCGCTTGTTCGGCGCTGGTTTATGTGGCGCTTGCCTGGTGGCGCGACGAACTCGACGTCGATCGGCCCGGCTGAACCGCATCTGTCGCACTACTCGCAGAAGTTTCCGCGCGGTCTTGCCGCCATGTCGAGATGGAAATGGTTCTTGTGCGCGTTGTTGGCTTCGGGGCCGAGCACGGTCCCGAAGTATCGGCACGCCGAACCGTGGATCTCCTTGAGGAAGCGTTCCCGCCCGCCCCCGTCGCCGCCGCCGGACTTCTGTTGTTCGGCCTGTTTCGGCCCCCCCGGACGCGATGGCGAATACCCCAGCACCGTGCCCCCGGGCGGATGGCCGCTGCCGGGAACGGTTATGATCACGCCGGGAATGCTGGGCGCCGGTGCCACGCCGCCCACCGAAGGGGCGGTGATGGCGTTCGGCGCGGCAGTGCCCTTTGCCGAATTGGCCGCGTTTGCCGCTCGCTCCGCTTCCTGCTTCGCCGCGATCGCGCGTTGCTCGCGCAGCGTCGGGCCCCAGTTCGCCAATACCGTCGTCACGTCTTTGGCTGTAGCAAACGCCGAGATATCGATGGCGTTGGCTTTGCCGTGCTCGGACAGCCGCGACTTGCTCCGGCCATAAGCATTGCGGCAGGAGTACGAACTCATCGTCTCGATCTTGACGAGGGAGCCGCCGAGGTGGGCGCGCGCCTGCGGCTGAACCTTCCGTTTGATCCAGCGGTCGAGCGATGCGATCATATCGCAGGTCAGCAGCACCGGGGGTGAGAGTTCGACGGCGGGCGAGCGTCCCACGCTCGTCACCCGGAACAGCACCGGAGATCCGCATTCGCCTTGCTTGATAGGGTCCTCTGGCTGCATGGCGACGTCGACGCCTTTGAGTGTCGTCGTGCAGTATGCCTTGGCCTGCTCGATCTCGCTCTGCGACCAGGTGTGCAGGTTCGCCGCTGGCGTGCCTGCTTGCGTCGTGCCGTCGGTGGGGCTCGGCCCCGTCACGACTGGCCCCGTCACGACTGGCCCCGTCACGACTGGCCATGTCTTGCGGCCGGCCGATGCAGCCGAGGCGTCCGAAGCCGCCGCGCCGTTGGCAGCCGCGGCAGCATTCGCAGCCCGGGCAACGGATGTTGCGGTCGGCGGCGCAGGCGATTGCTGGGCTGCTGTTTGGCCAGGCTGTTCACTGGACGGTTGAGTCGCGCGCTTGGCCTCGCGCGGCTGCGGCGGCACTTCGCGTCGTACGGGCGCCCGATATTCGATCTTCACGCCCATGGCCGAGTTTTCGGACTGAGGCGCCGCCTTTTTTCCAGCTCGCTGTGCGGCGGCCAATGCGGCCGCATCCTTGTCGGCCAATGCCGCCGCCGCGTTCCCTGGCGCAGCGCCCGGAGCCGCTGGGGGTGTTTGAGCGGATGCTTGGCTGGCGGTCGACAAAACCGCTATGGCAGCGGCCATCGATATCGACACCGAACGGTTGCCCATGGCAGACGAGAACCTCTTGCGACCTGTGTCCAAGGAGCGTCGTACCGGGGGCAGTCCGAACCAACGCGAATCAAATTCGATCAGCTTACATCTTAATTTACCTGAGAATACGCGAAAAAGAAAGTTGGACCGGGCCGTTAGGTCTGGTTTGGTGCGCTGGGCAACCCACGGGAAGCACTTTGATGTCGATGACGGATTCAACGGGCACCTCGAATCTTCCGGCTGCCGGCCCCGGGCCGGGCGTGCGCTTCGGGCGCGACCGCGCTGCAGCGACACTGACGCTTGATCGCGCCGCCAAACTCAACGCCATCGATTCCGCCATGAAGACGGCGATTGCAAACGAAATCCCCAGAATTGCACGTGATCCACAGGTGTACGCTGTATTATTGCGGGCCGCGCCAGGGCGGATGTTCTCGGCCGGGGGAGATATCCGTGAGTTCTACGACCTGGCACTGGCAGATCCGGGCCGCGCTGCCGAGGAATGCGCCCGCGAGTATCGGCTCATCTGGCTGCTGGACTGCTTCTCCAAGCCGAGCATCGCCCTGATCGACGGCCCTGTGATGGGCACCGGCGTCGGTATTGTCCACACTTCGACGCATCGCGTGGCAGGTGCGGGCTACCGCTTCCAGATGCCCGAAACGCTGATCGGCTTTTTTCCCGACAATGGCGTGTGCTGGCATTTGGCTCGCCTGCCCCACGAGATCGGCACGTGGCTGGGTCTGACAGGCGCAGCGATCGGCCGCGAGGATGCCTATTGGCTTGACCTCGTGACCCATTGCATCGACGGCGGCATGTTTGATGATATTGCATCGGCTATCGCGAATGCCGAGCCGATCGACCAGGTCCTGGCCGCCCTGCACGAGCCTCCGGGCCCCGCGCCCCTGCAGGTCTTGGCTGCCGTGATCGAGCACTGCTTTTCCGCAGGCAGCACGGCCGAGATCATCGAACGTCTCGAGCAAAGCGGAACGGAGCGCGAGTGGTGTGCTGCAACGGCAAAGACGTTGCGTCTGCGCTCGCCGATGGCTCTCGAGGTGACGCTGCGTCACCTCCGCCGCGCACGGTACCTCGACCTCCGGCAGACGCTGATCGTCGACTACCGGTTGGCCGTGAAGCTCGTGACCTCCCACGATTTTCTCGAAGGCGTGCGGGTTCGCATCGTAGAGAAGTCCGGCGAGCCGCGGTGGCAGCCTTCGACCCTGACCGACGTCGGTGAGCGCCTCGTGGAGCGGTGTTTCGACCTGCTGCCCTCCGGTGAATTGCATCTCCCCACCCGGCAGGAGATGTTGGGGATGAGAGTATAGAAAATAAAATAGAAGATTTATCGGTGTGTTGTTTTGGGTCAATTGCATTTGTTAGAGTAAAAAGTTCGAGAATCATAAATAGAACCCCCCGGAACTATTCTTTTACTATATGTATTAGGGTAACTTTCAGCAATCTCGGGCTATATTTGTTGCAACCCTGGGAAACAGGGAGCCGGCACAGACCGGCAGCGTCAAACCAGTCAGAGACAGGCTAAAACAATGAGTGTTGCATTGGACCTCGCGCGCCGGCGCCGGCCCAGCAGGCCACACAAGTCGCGGGGGACGATTTCCGCGGTGAGTACCTTCAGGCCCTCCGCCTCATCGAGCGGCTTCACCGCCTCCTGCTCGACGTCATCAAGGACGAGTTCGACCGCCAGGGTGGCGCCGACCTGAACTCCGTCCAGGCGCTTCTGCTCTACAACATCGGCGACAGCGAGCTGACTGCGGGTGAACTGAAGACGCGCGGCTACTACCTCGGCTCGAACGTCTCCTACAACCTGAAGAAGCTCGTCGACATGGGCTACATCCACTACAAGCGCTCGGAAACCGACCGGCGCAGCGTGCGGGTGAGCCTGACCGACAAGGGCAAGGCAGCCTGCGACGTGCTGAACAAGCTCTATCAGCGCCAGCTCGGCTCGCTCGAGGCCGTCGGCGAAGTCGCTCCGAGCGACATCACCGGCCTCAACGGCGCCCTGGTCCGCCTCGAGCGGTTCTAGTCGGATCAGATCCGCTACCGCCTGTAATAATTGAAAAAATTCAGGTCCGGCATGAGCGATCGGAGCATCGCGCGTGTCGCATCTGCGCTCGCCTCCCATTGTCTACGAATCGCGCGGAAGAGCCACGAAGGAGCCGGTCGCCGACCGGGACCTTCGTGGCAAATGTATTGTGCGTAACCGCGACGGCTTATGAGTCGCTGGACTATTGTTGCCCTGCAGCATCATCGAATTCCCGAGTCGTCACTCCGGTCCCGATTTCACTTGGCCCATCGGCCTCAACGTCGGCAATTTGCCGGGCACTCTCGGCCCATCCCCGCGGTCCTCCCATTTTGGGTCTGATCGGCGGGAATTGTTAACCGTTGAGCAAGGCGCGGCGGCTAGTCATGGTGGCTGGTCGAGCGCTTTGGGGCCGCCGCACGACGACGTCCCTTGCGATGCATGGCGGCCGTTGCCTGACGGCCGATGCACTTCAAGTGACAGCGGGCAAGTGGCGACGGGCGAGTGACGCCCAACCGGAAGATCGGGGTGTGTCTGATGGCTGATATGCGGAACAAGTACGCGGCTCGCATTCCCAGCGCCGCAATGCTGAGCCCGGCAGGTCTCACGCGCCGGGGCTTCTGCACGGCAGCGGCCATGTCTCTCGCCGCGCCCGCGTTCGCGCAGGAATGGAACCCGTTCCGCGATACCGCGGCGTCGGTCGGCACGCGGAACGACGGCTACGATCGCGAATTCGTCCGCGAGTGGGAAGCCCGTCCGCCGCGCGGTTATGCAACCCTGGCGAGTGGCAACATCGACGCGACCAAGGCCGCGATCGCCCGCTACACCGACATCGTCGCGAAGGGCGGATGGCCCGTCGTTCCCGACGTTCAGATGCAGTCCGGGTCCAGCGGTCCGGACGTGGAGGTGCTGCGCACCCGTCTCACCCTTTCGGGCGACCTGAAGGAGCAGTCCAATTTCCGCGGTCACTTCGACGCCTTCGTCGAAAGGGCGGTCAAGCGCTTCCAGGCCTCGAACGGCCTCAGCCCCACCGGCATCGTCGACAAGCGCACGATCGTCGCGCTGAACATTCCCGCAGCTTCGCGCCTCAAGCAGCTCCAGGCCAACTTGCCTCGCCTGCAGGAACTCGTTCGCGGTGCGCCGAAGAAATACGTGTTCGTCAACATTCCCGCCCAGCAGATCGAGGCGGTGGACAACGGCGCTGTGGTCTCCCGGCACGCCGGCGTCGTGGGCAAGATCGACCGGCCAACGCCGGTGCTCAAATCGACCGTTCACGAGCTGAACTTCAATCCCGTCTGGCATGTTCCGCCGACGACGATCGAAAAGGACCTCTTCCCGCGCGGTCGCGAAATGCAGAAACAGGGCCAGAGCGTGCTCGTGAAGTTCGGCATCGATGCCTACGACGGTGCCGGCCGCAAGCTCGATCCCATGAAGGTCGACTGGAACTCGCCGGCCACGCGCGGTCTCGTGTCCAAGCAGCAGCCCGGCAAGGATAACCAGTTGGGCTTTGTGAAGATCAACTTTCACAACCAGTTTTCGGTCTATCTTCACGACACCCCGTCTGACACGCTGTTCAGCCGCAACTTCCGCGCAGCAAGCTCCGGCTGCATCCGCGTCGGCGGCATCGAGCATCTGGCGACCTGGCTGCTTGGCGAGAACGGCGACTGGACCCTCGAGCGCGTCAACGACATGAAGAAAACCGGCGCCCGCACGGATGTCCGCCTCCGCCGCCCGGTCCCGCTGTACCTCGCCTACATCTCCGCCTGGGCCACCGAGGACGGCGTCGTCCAGTTCCGCCGCGACCTCTACCAGAAAGACGGCCTGGGCGCCGTCGCGAGCGCTTATTGAGGGGAACTTGTAGAGTGCGGTAGGGCCACTGCCCGTACCGCACCCTTGGCTGACGCTATCCTTCCCACATTCCCGGGGATACGGCCCCGCCGCGACTTGGCGCACGCTCACCTGTCGGGCTACTCACACGGCGTGGGAATCTTTCTCCCCGTTGCTCTCACGTGAGAACCGCGTCATGTCTCGCACCACTTCTGCCGCAGCCCAAACTGCAGCAAAGAACAGCCGGGTGAAGATCGTGCCTCAACCGCAATCCGGCATCCTGCCCGCGCAGGCAATCCGCGCCCTCATAGAAGAGGGCGTGCTGAATATCGCCGCCCCGCTCTTGGACAAACAGCTCCAGCCCGCCAGCATCGACCTGCGCCTGGGCGATGTCGCCTACCGCGTCCGCGCGAGTTTCCTCGCCGGCCCCGGCACGACCGTCGAGAGCAAGCTCACCACGCTGTCGCTCCACGAGATCCCGCTGTCCAAAGGCGCGGTCCTGGAAACCGGCTGCGTCTACGTCGTGCCGCTGCTCGAATCGGTAAACCTGCCTGCCCACCTCTCCGCCGCCGCCAACCCGAAAAGCTCCACCGGCCGCCTCGACGTGTTCACCCGCGTGATCGCGGACGGCGTCGGCGCCTTCGATCAGGTCCCCGCCGGCTACAAGGGCCCGCTCTACGCCGAAATCTGCCCGCAGACCTTTCCCGTGCTTGTCCGCAAGGGCAGCCGCCTGTCGCAGCTCCGCTTCCGCTCCGGCGAGATCACCCACGACGACGACGCGCTGCGCGAATTGCACCGCACCCAGCAGCTCGTCTCGGGCGGCGAGGTCGACATATCCGGCGGCATCGCCGTCTCGATCGACCTGTCCGGCCAGCCCGACGGCCTCGTCGGCTATCGCGCCAAGCACCACACCGGCCTCGTCGATGTCGATGCGGTCGGCGCCTGCCCGATGCTCGACTACTGGGAGCCGATCCGCGCCCATGCGAGCGGCCGACTGATCCTCGACCCTGACGAGTTCTACATCCTGGCATCGAAGGAGGCGGTCCACGTGCCGCCGACCCACGCCGCCGAGATGGTGCCGTTCAACCCGCTCGTCGGCGAGTTCCGCGTCCACTACGCTGGCTTCTTCGACCCGGGCTTCGGCCATGACGCGGCGGGCGGTCACGGCTCGCGCGCGGTGCTGGAAGTGCGCAGCCACAAGGTCCCGTTCGTGCTCGAAGACGGCCAGATCATCGGTCGCCTCATCTACGAGCCCCTCACCGAATTGCCCGAAAAGCTCTACGGCCGCGACCTCGGCTCCCACTACCAGGCCCAAGGCCTGAAGCTCTCGAAGCACTTTAGGTAGAGCTGCTCACGTCGGTCACTGGAGACAGATTCCGTTCACTCGTTGCACAACAGGTTCCCCTCCCCCTTTGTGGGGAGGGGATAGAGGTGGGGGAAGCGACCGGCCAATGCGATGAAGTACCCCACCCCCGCCCCCTCCCCATCGAGGGGAGGGGGGAAGAATGTGTTTGCTGACGGGGACCACATGGTGCCCTCTTCCGACGCATTGCGCTCAGCCGCTTCAGGCTCTAGATCAGCAGCCATGTCAGCCCAAACGTCGACCCAGACGATCACCCAGCGGCTAGCCAACCCGACGCGCTTCATGGCGTTGTCGGCGACGCTCCTGCCATGGCTGTGGGGCACGGCTGCTATCCTGATCGGGTATGGCCTGTTCCTCGCCTTCTTCCGCGCGCCGCCGGACTACCAGCAGGGCGAGACGGTCAAGATCATGTTCATCCACGTTCCCTCCGCTTGGCTGGCGATGGGAGGATATCTGCTCGTCGCGATATCGAGCTTCGGCTTGCTGGTCTTCCGCCATCCCCTCGCCGACGTGTCCGCAAAGGCCGCTGCCCCCTTGGGAGCAACCTTCACGGCACTCGCACTGATAACTGGCTCCCTGTGGGGCAAGCCGATGTGGGGCACCTACTGGGTGTGGGACGCGCGCCTCACATCGGTGCTGATCCTGTTCTTCCTGTATCTCGGCCTGATGGCGTTGCGCTCCTCGATCGAAGAGGAGACGCTGGCGGCCAAGCTGACCGCGATCCTCGCCCTCGTCGGCGTCGCGATTCTGCCCGTGATCAAATTCTCGGTGGACTGGTGGAACACGCTGCATCAGCCCGCCAGCGTCGTGCGCCTGGGCGGCGCGTCGATCCACCATTCGATCCTCGTGCCGCTTCTGGTCATGGCGGCGGGCTTCACCGTGCTGTTCGTGGCGATGCATATGAAGGCGATGCGCAACGAGATCATGCGCCGCCGCATCAAGTCGATGACCATGGCCGAGATCGAGCGCCACAGCATGGCTGCTCCGGTGTCGACCAAGGCCACCTAAGGGAACCGCGATGTCATTAGGCCCCCACGCCGTATTCATCTGGCTGTCCTATGTGGCGACTGCGCTGGCCGTGGCGGTGCTGCTCGCATGGCTGTTCTGGGACGGCCGCCGCCATCAGCGCCGCCTCGCCGACCTAGAAGCGCGCGGCGTGCGCCGCCGATCTTCCGGCGCGAGCGCCAAGCCGGATGCAGGCTGAACCACGATGACCACTCCCGCCGACGAGTCCGCCTCCAAATCCGAAACGCAACCGCCGGCACGACGTGGCATGATTTTGTTGCCGGTCGTCATCTTCGCCGGCATCGCCGCGATGTTCGCCTACGCGCTGGGCTCGGGCGATCCCTCCAAGCTGCCGTCCGCCTTGATCGGGAAGCCCGCGCCCGAAATGACGCTGCCGGAATTGACCGGCTTGCGTGAAGGCGGCGGACAGGTGCCCGGCTTCTCGACCGCTGATCTGAAGCGCGGCGAGCCGACCGTGATCAATTTCTTCGCTTCCTGGTGCGCGCCGTGCGTTCAGGAACACCCACTGCTGGTCGAGCTGAAGAGCACCGCCAACGTCGGCATCTTAGGCGTCAACTATAAAGACCCCGATCCCGGCGGACGCCGCTTCATCGGCCGCTACGGCAACCCCTACGCTGCTGTCGGCGTCGACCCCAACGGCCGCGCCGCGATCGAATGGGGCGTCTACGGCATGCCCGAGACGTTCGTCGTCGACGGACAGGGCCGCATCACGATGAAGCACGTCGGCCCACTCACGGCGCTTATCGTCAAGCAGCGCCTGCTCCCGGCCATCGAAACTGCCCGCCGCGTGCCGTAGGCTGGGTCAAGGCCCCTGCCGCGACCCAGCATGTTCACGTTGTCCCATTGCTGGGTCGCGCTCCGCTTGACCCAGCCTACGCGCGTGCGGCGCAGTCCGCGCGACTACTCCGCCGACCCAGGCACGCGGTGCGCCAGCATGATCAGCGCGAGGTGCGTGTAGTAGCCGATGATGCCGCTCAACTCGACGGTCGTCTGCCGCCCGAACTGGTCGAGCGCGGCCTTGTACGTCGTCTCGGAAACGTCGCGCCGCTCGAGCAACTCCGTCGCGAAGCGATGCACGATGTCGGCTTGGACGTCCTCGAACACCGGCCGCCGGCCCTCGCCGAGCGCGGCGATCTCATGCTCCGGCACGCCTGCCTTGCGGGCTTCCGCACTGTGCACGGTGAATTCGTATTCGCAGTTCCAGTAGCGCGCAACGGTGAGGATCACGAGCTCGGACAACCGCGGCGACAATCCCGTGCGAAACCGGCAGAACGCACCGAGATCGCCGGTCAGCTTGCACAGCTCTGGGCTGCCCAGAAGCACCTGGAACGGCGCCGGCACCGCACCCTTGCGCGGCTTCGCGATCCCGTCCCAGATCGCCTGGTGCTCCGGCTTCAGGTTCTCGCGCTTCAAGGGATCGTAGCGTGCGGTCATGGGGTCTCCATCAGTCGTGGAACTTCTTTCCGGCCCGCAGGGCCGAAGGCGCGAACGCGCCTCGGCGCCAGTGCGCCGTAGTTCAAAAATCAAGTAATCGCCGCGAGCCGCGTGTCGAGCGAAAGAACCAGGCACCAGTGCGGCTCGAAGTCCGCGCCGAGCGGCCACACGTTGTCCTTGTAGTCCGCAAGCAAAGCATCCTCGTACCGCTTGAACCACTCCTTGCGGCACAACACGAATTTCGTTGCAGCCACGATCGTCTCGCGGTCGATGATCGCGAGCACGGACATTTCCGGATGCCGCTCGAGATACTCGTGAACTGCGACCATCAGCGTCGGATAGCCCGGGTGCAGCATGTCGTCGAGCACCAGGATACCGGCGGGATCCATCACGGTCGTGGCGAGTTCCAGATCGCCGGCCAGAACTTTGCGCGAATGCTCGCCGTCGATATGGATGAAGCGCGGCCTCGTGCCGCCGAGCTTGGCGAGCAACTCGTCCGGCTTCATCACGCGGCTGTCGGCCTTCCAGATGATGCGCTGGTCCTTCGGTACGCCGTGCTTGTCGCAGTTGGCGGCAAACCGGTCCTGTACTTCAGGGTTAGGCCAGTCGAACAGGTCGATGCCGAGCGCGATCTCGCCGCTGCTCAGCGATTTCGCGAGCGCGATGAAGAACCGCCCCTCGAACGGCCCGATCTCGACCACCGGCCCCTTCACGCCCGCAGCCGTCTGGATGCGCAGCAGACCGCAGCAGATTCCGGCCGCGAACTGCGAGGACATGCCGACCACGCTCGAATACCCGCCCGCGATATAGGCGTCGGTCTCATGCAGGCCGGACTTGGCTTTGAGGGCATCCATGTGGCGTTTCCCGGGCTGCTGCAACGTCGTGACAGCACCTCGTAAAGCGGACAGTGCGGGCGCGCAACTGGCGCGTGCGGATCGGCCTCGGCGTGCTAAAGTCCACCAACGTCCAAAGAATAATGTTCGGGGAGAGGAACGATGCGCGCTTCGGGATTGTCTTATGTGGCAGGTGCCGCAATGGTCGCCGCAACAGCGGTATCGGCATCGCCCGTAGTGGCCCAGCAGGGACAATGGGCACCGGGCCGCACCGTCCGCGTCGTCGTGCCATTCCCGCCCGGCGGTGCGTCGGACATCCTGGCGAGGCTTCTGACCCAGCATATTTCATCGACGACCGGGCAGAACATCGTGATCGAGAACCGGCCCGGCGCCGGCACGATAGTCGGCACCGAGCAGGTAGCCAAGTCTACGCCGGACGGCACGACGCTGCTGATCATGGCGAATTCGTTCGTCATCAACGCGAGCCTGCGGTCGACTCTCTCCTACGATCCCCTGACGAGCTTCGAGCACATTTGCTTCCTCGCCCAGTCGCCGCACGTACTGGTCGTCAACAGCAAGTCGGCCATTAAGACGTTCGCCGATTTCGCGGCTCAGGCGAAAGCCAAGCCCGGCGAGATCACGTTGGCAGCGGTTGGCCCCGCCACGACACACCATATCGCCATCGAGATGCTGAAGCGCGCATCGGGTCTGCCCCTGACCTATGTTCCTTTCCCTGGCGGTGGCCAGGCCATTACGAACCTGATCGGTGGCCACATCAACGCGGTGCAGGCCAACCACATCGAGGTGAAGGAGAACCTTGGCGGCGATTTGCTCGGCATCGCGGTCGGTGGTCGGCAGCGCCTCGCCGACATTCCCGACGTACCGACCTTCGCCGAGCTGGGGTTCCCCGACGTGATCGGCCTCGGCTATTTCGGGCTGGTCGCGCCCGGCGGCACACCGAAACCGGCGATCGACTTGATCGAGACCCATCTGCGGACCTCTCTGGCCGTTCCCGAGATCTCGGCCAAGCTGATCGCGGCGGGCTTGCTCCCGGAGGGCAAGACGTGCCGCGCGGAGTTCACCGAGCTCCTCAAGACCCAGCACGGCCGCTACGCCAAGGCGATCAAGGAAGCCGGAATCAAGGAGAAGTAGCCCAGGCGGGGCTGCCCTGGCCGGCGACTAACCCGCATAGCCAGCCTGTGCCGGCGGAGGTTGCCGCCTCCAGCCGACAGCAACAGCGTTCACCATGGCTGTGCTTGAATCTGACGTCCGCCTGCGAGCAGGTTATTATGCGAAAACGCCAT
>CAMDMH010000012.1 GCA_945901835.1 Devosia equisanguinis
CTAGCTGCTGCTGGAGAGGCATGTCCCGTCCGATCCGCTGGTGCTTCCTGGCAGAACCACCACGTCTGACTCGCGGCGAGACGCCTCGCCTCATCCCTCCTCAGGACGAGAAATCCGGCGCGCTGGGACTATTTTGCAAGTGGCTCGCATGATACAAGCAAGTCGGACCTGGTTCCCACTAGAATTGAAACGACGTTTCAAACGAACGTGAAATCCTGCGCCCGGGCGAAATAGAGGCAATCCGCTGCACTTTTAGGCAATACTCGGTGTGGCGGGCCAGGGAAAGCAGTGTTACCCTGGCGTTCTTCCCGGCATCCCCGTTGCGATGTGTTCGGCCGGGCCGGTACCCCGTGTGGAGGACTCGAGATGCTCACCCGCCGCCGTACACTTCAAGGCACACTGGCGACCGCCGGTGCACTCGTCATAGCCAAGCCCGGCATCATCAAGGCTCAGAGCAAAGGCCCGGTGAAGGTCAGCTACAGCGAGGTCGTGCGCTCGATCCTCTACGCGCCGGCTTACGTCGCCATCTCCAACGGCATGTTCAAAGACGCTGGGCTTGACGTCACGATGACCACAGCGAACGGCGGCGACAAGCTCATGCCCTTGCTGCTGACAGGCGCTGCGGATATCGGCTTGATCGGGCCCGAAGTTCCAATCTATGTGCTGAATTCGGATTCTCCACTGAAAACGCGCATCTTCTGTGGCCTGACCACGACGGACGGCTTCATGCTGATGGGCCGCGAGAAGGTGGCGAAGTTCGAGTGGAGCATGCTCAAGGGCAAGGAGATCCTCGGCTTCCGTCCGGGTTCAACGCCGCTCCTCTATCTCGAAGCCGCGATGCGCCAGAACGGGATCGATCCGTTGAAGGACGTGAAGCTCAACAACAACGTCGCGATCCCCGCGCGTGTCGGCTCATGGCTCGCGGGCCAGAACCAGTTCGGCATCTTCACCGAGCCCGATCCATCCCAGCTCGAGATCGACGGCAAGGCTTACTTCATGGCCTCGATCGGAGAGACGATCGGGCCGGCCGACTACACCGTCTTCTGCGCCACCGACAAATACATCAAGGAGCAGCCGGAGACCGTTCAGGCCTGGACCAACGCGGTCAACAAAGCGATGGGTTGGTGCCAGACCGCAAGCGTGCCCGACCTCGTGAAGGCGCTCGAGCCCTTCTTCCCCGGCATTTCTCAGCAGGCGATCGCCGGGGCGTGCGAGCGCTATCGCCGGCTCGGCATGTGGAAGAAGACGCCGGTGATCGACGAGAAGCCGATCGAGAAGTTCCAGGACATCCTCGTCGGTGGACGCGTGCTCGAGCAGAGCAAGCGCGTCAAGTTCGCCGATCTCGTCACCAACGATTTCGCCCGCAAGGCGAAGTAGTCCCGTGGGGAGCACAGCCGCGGCGCCGGCCAAGGTGAAGTTGCGCGACGTCAGCCTGCGCTACTTCACGCAGGAGACGGAGACCGAGGCGCTGGCCGGCATCTCGCTTGACATTCGCGCAGGCGAGTTCGTGTCGATCATCGGCCAGAGCGGGTGCGGCAAGAGCACGTTGCTCTCGCTGATCTCCGGGCTCATGCAACCCACTGGCGGCGAAGTACTCGTCGATGGGCAGCGCGTGGACAAGCCCTCGCCGAAGGTCGGCTACATGCTGCAGCAGGACTACCTGTTCGAGTGGCGCACGATCCTCGAGAACACTTTGCTCGGCGCGGAGATCCAGGGGCGGGACATTGTCGCTGCGGGAGATCGCGCCAAGATGCTGCTCACCCGCTACGGCCTCGGGCAGTTCTTCGATTATCTGCCGCGGCAGTTGTCCGGCGGCATGCGCCAGCGCGCGGCCCTTGCGCGAACACTCGTAACCGAGCCCGATGTCGTGCTGCTGGACGAACCGTTCTCCGCGCTCGACTCTCAGACGCGGATCGCTTTGGCGGACGAGGTCGCCGATGTTCTGCGCCGCGAGGGTAAGACCGCTATTCTCGTCACGCACGACATCGGCGAGGCCATCGCGATGGCCGATCGCGTCGTCGTGATGTCCCGTCGCCCCGGCCGCATCCGCTCGGACCACGCCATCCGCCTCGCCGAGGGAGACGGGAAACGTCCCACGCCTTTTGCCGCGCGCAGCACGCAGCAGTTCAATACCTACTTCAAGATGCTGTGGGAGGAGCTCGAGGTTCATGTCGAAGGCTGACACGGCTCCGGTCGCCACTGCCATGCCTGCTTCCGCATCAGGCGCGCCGAGTGCAGACTACGTCGCGTGGCTGCGCAAGGAGCGGATGCGCCATCTCGGCGTGCGCGGCACGCAGGTTGCCATTCTCGTCGCCTTCCTGGTGTTGTGGGAAATCCTGCCGCGCGCCCAGCTCGTCAATCCGATGCTGACGAGCTACCCCTCTGCGCTGTGGCCGACCTTCCTCGATCTCATGCAGGACAAACCCCAGCAGTCCAACATCTTCGTCCATACCTGGGGCACGGTCTTCGCAACCATCGTGGGGTTCACCGCCGCGATGGTGATCGGCACGGTCGTGGCCGCGATCCTCTGGTGGTGGGAAAGCCTCTACAAGATCCTCGATCCCTACCTCGTCGTCGCCAACGCGATGCCGAAGACCGCGTTCGTGCCGATCTTCTACATCTGGCTCGGTGCTGCCGCGTCGATCTACGCAATGGCGCTCGCGATCTCGGTCTTCATCACCATCCTGATGATCTACTCGGGCTTCCAGGGCGTCGATCCCAACAAGGTCAAGCTCGCGCAGACATTCGGCGCTACGCGCTGGCAGGTGCTAAACAAGGTTGTTCTGCCCGGCAGCGTACCGACCATGATCGCGACGCTGAAAGTCAACACGGGGTTGTCGTTGGTCGGCGTCGTCGTCGGCGAATTCCAGTCCGCCAGCATCGGCCTGGGTTACCTGATCCAATACGGTAGCCAGATCTTCAAGCTCAACATCGTCATGACCGCGATCACCATCCTCGCGATCGTCTCCTCGGTAATGTATCTCGCCATCCACTGGCTCGAAGCCGCCGTGTTGAAGCGGCGTTGAGCTGGGCGCTCACAGGCGCGCGCCGGCTGCTTCCGTTGTCCCGGCTCCGCTGAACGAATCCTTGTGCCTTTAAGCGCCAGCTTGTCCGCTGTGGCCTCAACGAATGCGGTATCGCCTGAACCGGCGCTCGCTTTGTCGCAATCGGTCTGCGTGCCGGTCTATCGACGGAACCGAGCTGACGCACGAGCTACAGTAATCCAATTGCGCGTCGCGAGCGTTTCCCCCTTTGAGGTTCGGTGGTTGCTTCGCCTGGCCACGCATTTCGTGCTCGGTCCCCTCCCAGCAAGCCGCCGAGCATCCGGCGTTTGGGATGCTCGAGTGTTCCGCGCCCTTCAATCGAATGCGAGATATGTCCCGATGCGTGATCTCGAACCTGCGTCCTCGGAGACATTGGGCCATTCTCCACCATCTGCAGCCACAACCGAGCTTTGGTCGCACGATCATCTGACGACGATAATAGATCGTAGACTGAGGGTCTTGCTGCCGGGTTCGCAGATCCCGCCCCAGTGGCTTCATCAGGCCATGGGCTACAGTCTCCTGGCGCCCGGGAAGCGGCTGCGCCCGCTGCTGACGATGCTTACGTCGTTTCATTTCGGGCTGCGCGATCTCGCGGCACTCGACGGCGCATGCGCGATCGAGATGGTCCACGCCGCGTCTCTCATTATCGACGACCTGCCGTCTATGGACAATTCGGCGTTGCGCAGGGGGCAACCCACCGCGCATCGGCAGTTCGGCGAGGACATGGCTATACTGTCGGGGATAGCGCTGCTCAATCTCGCATATGGCGTCGTCGGTTCGATGCGGGATGTCAGCGAAGACAAGCGGATCCGGGTCGTGCGCGTGCTCGCTGACGCCGTGGGGTCGAACGGCTTGATCGGCGGCCAGGTGTTCGACCTTCGCGAGCGGACAGAGCGGATGAGCCAGCCGCGGCTGGAATGCCTCAATCAGCTCAAAACGGCAGCGCTGTTCGTCGCCTCCGCTGAGATCGGCGCCTTGATTGCCGATGCGCCGAATTCCTCGGTCGAGAAAGTCCGCGGTTTCGCGACAGAGCTGGGTCTCGCCTTGCAGATCGCCGACGATTTATTGGACGACCACGCACATGCCGGGCGTACAGGCAAGGACACCGGTAAAGACGAAGGAAAGCCGACAATGCCCTCCGTGCTCGGCCAGGATGCGGCAAAAGCCCTGATGGAACGGCATTTGCTCGCCGCTCACCAGCATCTCGAGGCGATAGATGGTGCTGACGGGCAATTGGCCCGATATACAGAGGCTGCATTCTCCAAGCTTCGCAGTTAGTGCCGTGACACGGGGGACCGCTTCGCCCAGTCGCCTCCAGATGGCAGGCTCACCCCTCGTCAGCGTCGTCGGTGCCTGTCATTCCTACGGGAATCGGATCGTACTCGACAACGTGTATCTCGATCTCCGGGGCGGCGAGATCTACGGGCTCCTTGGCCCCAATGGCGCCGGCAAAACGACATTGATGCGCGCCATATGTGGCCGCTTCCGCACGGACGCTGGCCATGTGCTGGTGAATGGCGCCGATCCGAATCTAGATAGTGCCGCACGTCGCGGCATCGGCTTCGTCCCGCAGGACATCGCCCTATTCGCGCACCTTTCAGTCCGGGAGAACCTCGAGGTTTTCGGCCGGTTCGCGGGTGTGCTGCCCGGTGCGTTGAACGAGCGGATCGAACTAGTGACGGTGCTTGCGGGGCTCGCGGAGCGTGGCGATCAGATCTGTGGGACGCTGTCGGGCGGCTATCAGCGGCGGGTCAATATCTGCGCCTCTATTCTCCATCGGCCGGCTGTACTCGTGCTCGACGAGCCGACCGTAGGCATCGACATCGAGGCTCGCGAGGCCGTGCACAGCATTCTGCGGGGCCTGCGAGCGCAGGGCACGGCGATCATGCTGACCACACACGATCTCGAGCAAGCCGAGCAACTTTCCGATCGGGTCGGGATACTGATCGGTGGACGCCTCGTCGTGGAGGGGGCGCCATCAGCGCTTATCAACATGCATTTCGCTTCGACGAAAGAAGTTGTCGTGACGCTGAACGAGCGCCCGACAGCAGAAGTTGCCGGCACTTTGATCGCAATGGGCGTCTCGCAGACACAGACCCCCATGGTCTTGAGTGTGCGCGTGGCCGCAGAAGCACTGGAAGCCGGAGCGCTCGCCAGAGGGCTGTCGGACGCAGGAATCCGTGTGAAGGAGTTGCGCATTCGCGAGCCCGACCTCGCCAGCGTGTTCCTTCACGTCGTCTCCAGGGAAAGCCCGCAATGACCCTTTCGGTCTTCAAGGCGATGCTGCTGGGCTTACTGCGGGATCGCGGCGCATTGACGATGGTGTTCGTGCTGCCGCCCATCATCTATGTGATTTTCGCGTCGATATTCTCGGGCACCGCTGGCGGCGAGCTGAGATTGCGCGTCGTCGTACTCGACGAGGCCGGCACCGCGGTTACCCGGCGTCTCGTCGAAGCGATTCAGCAGGAACCGAGCTTCCACCGCGTCACCGGCGCTCCGCGCTCGCGTGAAGCAGTAGAGGCCATGATCCGCCAGGACGAAGCCGATGTCGGAGTGTTGCTGCGGCACGATCCGACCGATCCGAAGCGATTGGCTATCGCGCCATTTCTGGTGATCGGCGACAGTGCCAAAGCCATGGCCACCCCCATCGTGGCGGGGCAGGTTCAGCGTCTGTTTGGGCAGAAGCTGCCCGATGCGGCGTATCGGCGCCTGTTTGCAGATGTCGAGCAGAACTTCGTCCCGTTGGTTCCGGCTCAGTCGGCTCGCGTCGATGCGACCATCGAGGCCGTCCGCCAGGCGTCGGTTGGCGCCACGCAAGACAAACGTCAGGGTGCCGCAGAACTCGTCGAGCAGGTGGACATCAAGTCGACCGCCGTCGCACCGGCAGCCGTCGTCTACTATGCGGGGGCGGTGGCGATCCTCTTTCTGATGCTGTCCGCGGCGCAAGGCGGGATGATGCTGATCGACGAGCGCAACAACGGAGTTTTAGACCGATTGATCGCAGGAGGTGCCGGACGGGTCGGTGCGCTGGTCGGCGGCAAGTTCCTGTTTCTGCTTGCGCTGGGCTTTGTTCAGGCCGGCGCAATTTTCGCGGTCGCGGCCGCCCTTTACGATGTGAATGTAGTGTCGCGATGGATGGAGTGGGCGGTCATAACGTTTTCCGCTGCTGCCGCTGCCGCGGGACTGGCCCTAGTGATCTCGGCGGCCTGCCGCACGCGGCAGCAAGCGCAGACCTTCTCCAGCGCCCTGGTGTTGATCTTGTCGGCACTTGGCGGCAGCATGGTGCCACGTTTCCTCATGCCGGGGTGGTTGCAGACGTTCAGTTGGGGGATCCCGAACGCTTGGGCGATCGAGGCATATCACGGACTGCTGTGGCGAAACTCGACCATTGCCGAACTGCTGGTACCTATCGGGCTGCTGCTGAGCTTTGCCTTGGTCACGTTGGTTGCGAGCGCGATCATCGTCTGGCGGTCGCAGCGCACATAACTCAACTCAGCAGTTTTTTCATGAACCACCGGGCAGCCGGCGGGAGCGGATAGCCGGCAATCGCCACCATGGTGCCGACGGAAACAGATGGTGCTCGTGGTGATAGCCGAAGTGGAAGCACGTCAGCAGCGACAGCCATTGCGGATACGAATTCGTCCGCGCGTTGTGGCGGTCATGAAACGGTTGCTCGTGCGGGCGGTGTGGCAGATACGTCCCAAACGTGAAGAGCTGAAGCGCCGACAACAAGCCCGGGACGGCCCAGAATACGACTATGTTCAGCGGTGAAGCTCCGAGCAGAATGATGTCGGCTGCACTGACTGCGGCAATCAATATGATCTGATGGAACGTGAAATACTCGAAAAAGAACTTGAAAAACCAAGGCCAGAAGTGGTGTGGCGGCGCATCATGGAAGTCCGGATCAGCCGAAGTGCCGGCGTGCTGGTGGTGCCGGTGGTGCGCGCGGTTCAGCTTGTCGAACGAGAAGCCGGCATAGAGAAGCAGGCAAACCTGACCGATCAAACGATTGGCCCGCGGGCGGAAGGGTACGAGCGATCCGTGCATGCAATCGTGGGCGATGATGAACATGCCCACGTAAAGCCACGTCTGCAAGGCGACAAGTGCCAACGCAGGAGGCAGCGTCGCCAAGCTCAGTTGAAAATGGAATACAAGCCAGACATGCAACACCAGCCAAGAAAGCAGTATCGCGCCAGCCAGCAGCAAGCCGACCCGACGCTGCGTCTTGGCGTTTAAGACTTCCTGGTGGATTGCATCCGGAGACATCAGCTTCGCCATGTAACTACCGTCTCGACCGATGTTGGCGTTCGTCCCACTCACCCCTTGGGCCTTGTCCATAGCTCATCCCGTCGCGGCGCGTTGTCGACCGAAAATCGCGACGAGATCGCCGTCTGGGCACCGCGCATGACCGCCGCCACCTTCTGTGTTTTCGACGTCGACACGCGACTATCCCACGCGGCGGGACCGCGGCGTCGAACTTCCTCGCCTATCTCTCGATAGACGATCCGCGCTGTCGAAACCGCCCAGGCGGACCGCAACGGTAGCCGTGCGACGCCAGCGCTGCTCGACCGATAGTAGTCGTCTGCAATGTCCAGAAGTCGTCGAGCCAGCGCGAATATCGCCGTGCGATGCTCGGGCTTGGCGATACCATCGAGCGGGACCTCCGCCTCGTGCAGCCATTGGCGGGGCAGATAGAGCCGCCCTGCGCCGGCATCATCGACAATGTCGCGCACGATGTTCGTCAACTGGAACGCCAAGCCGAGATCGCAGGCGCGGTCGAGCGTGTCCTCATCCCGCGCCCCCATGATGATCGACATCATCACGCCGACCACTCCGGCCACGTGATAACAGTAGTCGAGCGTGTCCTCGATCGTCTCGTAGCGCCGTCCGTCGACATCCATGGCAAAGCCCGCGAGAAGCTCGAGCGGATGGCGCCGAGGGATGGAGTGTTTTCTTGAGACGCGCTGGAACGCGGCGAATATCGGATCGCTCATGGACTTCCCGTCGAGCGCATCTCCTGTCAGTTTGCGGAGTCGCGCAAGCTCGCCTACCGGGTCATGAGCCAAGGCATCATGTCGACCCGGCAACTTGCCGATGCCGAGTTCCTGGCCATCGATGGCGTCGTCACAATGCCGGCACCACGCATAAAGAAGGTAGGCGCTAGCGCGCGTACTCGGATCGAACAGCCGCGCGGCCGCGGCGAAGCTCTTGGAGCCGGCCTGGATGATCTCGCCGCTCAGCCGCACCAGATCGTCGGACGCTTCGCCCTTCACGACATACCTGCCTGGGGTGGATTTGCCTCGATGATAATGCCCGCCGTGGCCTTTGCCGATCCGACGACTCCGGGAATCCCCGCGCCCGGATGCGTACCGGCGCCTACGAGATAGAGCCCCTCTACGCGCTTGTCAGCGTTGTGCGCCCTGAAGTACGCACTTTGCGTCAAGATGGGCTCCAGCGAGAAAGCTGAGCCCAAGTGCGCGTTCAGCTCGTGGCAGAAGTCATTCGGCGTGAAGATGCGGCAGGTCACGAGATCGGCGCGAAGGCCCGGAATCACCCGTTCCTCGAGATACCGGAGGATTGTATCGCGATAGCGGGGCCCCTCGATGCTCCAGTCGATCGCGGCGTGGCCGAGGTGCGGAACCGGCGACAGCACGTAGTAGGTACTGCAGCCGGGCGGTGCTAGCGAAGGGTCCGTCACCGAGGGAGCATGCAGGTAGAGAGAGAAATCGCTCGGCAGCTTCGACCCACTGAAGATCTCCGTGATGAGCCCTTTGTAGCGCGGCCCGAACAGCACCATGTGATGCTCGAGTTGGGGATGCGACCGCCGAAGACCGAAATAGATTACGAACAGCGACATGCTGAATCGCTTGGCGGTCAGGCTGCGCGCTGTCGATGTGGCTCGCGGCTCATCCGCCAGTAGCTTGGTGTAGGTGTGCACGACATCGGCATTGCTTGCGACGATACCGGCTGGAAAGCTTCGGCCGTCCTCGGTGATGACCCCGGTGACTGCCCCGTTGCTCGTCGAGATCCGACCAACGGGCGAACTCAGATGGATCTTCCCACCGAGGTCCTCGAACAGCCGGACGAGACCGCGGATCAAGGAACCCGTGCCCCCGCGGGGGAACCAGACCCCCCACTTGCGCTCGAGCGCATGAATGAGTGCGTAGATCGCCGAAGTCGCGAACGGATTTCCCCCGACCAGCAACGAATGGAAACTGAACGCCTGCCGCAGCTTCTCGTTGGTGAGGTAGCTCGAGACCTTGGCATAGACGCTACGATAGCTTTGCAGCGCGATGAGCTGAGGTGCCACGCGGACCATGCTGCGAAAATCGGGAAACGGCACATGGCCGAGCTTCACGTAGCCCTCTTCCAGCAGTGCCTCGGAGTAGGCCAGGAAACGCCGGTAACCATCGACATCGCGGGGCGACATCGACGCGATCTGCCGATCGAGCTGAGCCTGATCGTTGACGTAGTCGAACGTCGTGCCATCGGCCCAATGCAGTTGATAGAACGGCGTCACCGGCAACAGCTCGACATAGTCGGCCATCCGTCGCCCGGACAAAGCGAACAGCTCCTCGAGGCAGGTCGGATCGGTAATGACGGTCGGGCCGGCATCGAAGACGAAACCTTGATCTTCATAGACGTAGGCGCGCCCACCCGGCTTGTCGCGTTTTTCGAGCAGCACGGTATTGTAGCCGGCCGATTGCAGCCGGATGGCCAAGGCAAGCCCGCCGAAACCCGCTCCGATCACCACTGCCCGCTTAGGGCTCGTCATTGTACCACCTCGGCCTGCTTCAGCATGCGTGTCTCTGATACGCAGCCAAGCGCCGTTAGGATCGGTACTGGCGGCTTCCCCAGTATCAGTCGCAGCTTGTCGAGAGGTGTCTGTCGCGCCGCGTAGAAGCGCTCGATGAGGCCTTGGTCGAAACCGTAGAAGCGCTGGAGCACGGAGAAACGATGTTGGGGCAGTCCCGCCCGGAACAACATCCGGTTGAGGAGGCGGAAATAGCTGCGCTGTTGCCACACCTCCCGTCCATAGGATGTGACGACTGCACGCACGATATCGCTAGAGGCAGCACCCGGCCCGATCGCACGGGCAATCCGATCAGCCAAACGCACAGCATCGGGGAACGAGTAGCCGGTGGTTGGGTGGAAAAGTGCGGCGGCGAGCCCGATGCGTGCTGCCGATTGCAGATTTTCTTCGACAAACTTCTCGTATCGCCCTGCCAATACGATCGGCAACACACCGGATTCCTCACGGACGACCTCGGCGATCTGCCACCCCTGAAGACTGGCGTAGCTGAGAGCCCGCGTTTTGAGCCGATCGGTCGGCAAATCGCTACCGTCGCTATAGTAGGTATCCTCGATCAGAACGCGCCTTTCATCGAGCGGCAGCAGATAGACGAAGCGGTATCCGTCATGCTGGGCAACCGTGGCGTCCATAATGATGGGAACGTCGAGCCCATGCGGTTCGGCGAGACGCATCTCGACGCCGAGAAATTTCTGGAAGCCGAGCACCAGATGCGGGGATTGGCGAATGCCGCGTGCATCGATGACACATGCTGCTCTGATCTCGGTGCCGCTGGACAGCACGACGCGCTCGGGCCCGACGTCAGCCACTGCGGCGCCCAAAGTCACCGAGGCGTCGAGCTCTTTTGCAATGGTCGCGTTCAACCGCTCCGAGGTTACTGACCGGTAGCCCGTGCCCAGGCGGCGCCGCAGCGCTGGAAAGCGGACTTCGTAGCCCGCCCACCGGTGGGCGACGAGTGGATCGACCCAGCGGCATTGCGCGGGCGTCAAGTCGGTCTCGAAGAAGCTCCATGTGTGGTTGCCGCCGAGCCGATCACTGGCTTCCAGCAGCCGCAAGCGCAAAGACGGATGCCTCTGCTTCAAGCGCCAAGCCGTCAGGCATCCGGACAAGCCCCCGCCGACGATAAGGACATCAATGGTCACGGTTAAAGCCGAGCCTCTTGCGAATTCCACGAGATGGCGGCTACCGCCACGATGTCAGATGACAACGCCCAGATTGGGCCTCCGTCGACCTGCTGCACAAATGACGCCGCGGTAGCGACCGTGCGGGCGCGCACCACTGTCCAATGCCGCAGCGCCAAAGTGCGCCGTAGTGCCGCCCGCGCAACCCAACCTGCCGGCAGCAGTGCCTGAAGTCTTCTCTCGATGCTCATGTCGCCTCATGCCGCCGCACGATCCGTTGCAGCGAACGCCGATGCATGTTCAAGCGCCGAGCGGCCTCGGAAATGTTGTTCGAGCACTGAGCGAGCACGTTTGATATATGAGCCCACTCCTTCTCGTCCAATGCCATGGGATGGGCGGGCGGTGGCGTGATGGAACCGCGCGGCGTCAGCAAAGCGTCGGTGATCTCGTCCGCATCGACAGGCTTCGTGAGATAATCATCGGCACCGAGCTTGGCCGCGCTGACGGCGGTCGGGATATTGCCGTATCCCGTCATGACGATGCAGCGACTGTCCGGGCGCGCTGCACGCATCTCGGAAACGATCGCCAGACCACTGCCATCGGCCAGCCGGAGATCGACGACCGCGAATGCTGGCGGTGAAGCCCTTACAATCTCGAGACCAGTCTCGATCGAACTTGCGGCGCGCACTGCAAAGCCGCGAACATTCAAGGCCGCCGCAAGTCTTTCCAGCAGTATCTCGTCATCCTCGACAAGCAGCAGCGACTTGTCGTCCAACAAGGCCAATTGGTCGATCTGGACCAAGGGTGTCATCTCAGAGCCTCCAGTGATGATCGTCCGAAGCAGTGATCGCTCGCCTCAGCCTAGAACAACACGTCGAACGCCAGGAACGCATCGCTGAAGTTGGTGTTCACAGCCGCGGACCGGTCCCGACGCCTGCCAAGGCGAGTGCTCATGACGTGGCGATGCTCTCCGATCCTTCATCTTCAAGCCTGACTTAAAGAAACCAACGCCGCTGTCAGCAAGAACATGACCGCAGCGGTTAGCTGAAGTCGCAGCGTGCGGTACCAGGCCGGTGTGTCCCCAAACCGGCAACGCCACATATCCAGAGCAATTAGTCCGGCAAACCCGCACATCAATAACGCGATCGCCTGTGTCGCAGGCGAAAGCGTTGCGGCAAATGCAAGGAGCGCCGGCACGACACTTGCGACGTAGTGAAGTGGAGCTCGTGGTTGGCTCATTTCAAGGCCCCAATGCACACTGCCCATGAAGCCGAGGATGATCGAGCCGTAGCTTATAAGCGCGGTGGCCACGACCCCCGTACTGGCGGGATGTCCGAGGAGCAAGATCGCTGTGCACCCGGCGAAGGGAAGCACGCCCGACCATCCGAGCGCGAGAGCGACTACGGGGGCATGTGCTGTGTGAGGCGACGGTTTCGCGCCTTGTGTCATGAGACTTGAACGACGGCTGAGCCGGATCGGATCAGTCTGAGGTGAAGTTGACGATGGGGCGCTATGCACCGCTCTCCAGGCACCACTGTGTTGCGATTTGTACGGCAATCCAATCATAGGGTGTCGGTCGTTACGACTGTTGAAAGTCCAATTGTTCATAGGGCGGAGCCAAATGATCAGAACATCCGTTGCGATCGTCGGATCTGGCATCGCCGGTCTCGCCGCGGACCGCAAGCTGCGGGTGCAAGGCATCGATCCGGTGATGCTCGAGAATGGGCGAGGCCTGATCGGTCGGATGGCAACGCGACGCGTCGACGAAGCTCGCTCCGCAAGCGGAGAGGCGATGGCCAACTCTGCCAATTCGAGCCTTGGAGGTGATAGTGCCGCCTGACAAGAGTATCGCTACTGTCTATTTCGATGGGGCCTGTCCGCTTTGCCGCATGGAAATCTCGCACTACCGCGCTCAGCCCGGCGCTGATGCACTCTTCTTCGTCGATGCCTCCCTCGCAAAGGCGGATCTGGGGCCGGGCCTCGATCACGAGAAAGCCATGTCGCGCTTCCATGTTCGCACCGCAGATGGCACCCTGGCGACGGGGGCCGCTGGTTTCGTCGTCATCTGGCGCCTGCTGCCGGGCTGGCGTTGGGCGGCGCGAATAGCGACCATTCCGGGAATGCTTCAGTTGATGGAACTGGCCTATGGTGCCTTCCTCGTGGTGCGGCCGGCGACGGCTATGTCTTTTCGTTCCCTGGCCTGGCTTCGGCGCCGGTTTCTGCGGCGAGGGAGTTCACAATGAACAGGATTGCCATTGCAACGGCGGCTCTGGCCGTTGTCTCGACGGCGTCGGAAGCGACGGCCATGGCCAACTATCGATGGAAGTATAGACCACTGCTGGTTTTCGCTGACGGTGGGGCAAATGCTTTTCTGGCCAAGCAGCGCAGTATGGTTGCTGCGAGCCGTAGCGGATTCTCGGATCGCTGTGTCGTCCTGGTATGGGTGGTCGGCAATTCGGTGAGAGCCGAACTCGGGCCGGGCCCTGCGCAGAGCGCTGGCGCTCTCAGGGCAAGGTTCGGTGCTTCGACCGCAGCCTTCCGTGCTGTCCTCGTCGGCAAGGACGGTGGTGCAAAGTTATCGCAATCAATGCCGCTGGATGCGGCCCGATTGTTCGCTATGATCGACGCTATGCCCATGCGTCGCGATGAGATGCGTCGTAAATGAACATGCTGGTCGAGTAAGAAACGATCGAAGCGGAGGAATGTGTTGAGATGGACAGCTCAGGTGATGACAAGAGTGCGGCGCGAGGATCGGAAGTTTCGACTCGCATCCGCGAACGTCTGCTCCGGGCAAAGCGACGGTTCAACGCGAATGACAATATCGCCGATTTCATCGAGCCCGGAGAACTCGACCTCCTGCTGGACGAGGTCACGGCGAAGATGAAGTCGGTGCTCGAAGGCTTGGTCATCGACATCGAGAACGATCACAACACGCAAGGCACGGCGCGGCGCGTCGCCAAGATGTACCTCAATGAGGTTTTCCGCGGTCGCTATCATGCAGCGCCTCCGGTGACCGAGTTCCCGAACATCACGAGCCTCAATGAGCTGATGATCGTCGGCCCTGTCACAGTGCGTAGCGCCTGCAGCCATCACTTCTGCCCGATCATGGGCCGACTGTGGATCGGCGTGATGCCTAACCAGCATTCCAACCTGATCGGATTGTCGAAATATGCGCGACTCGCCGATTGGCTGATGACCCGGCCGCAGATACAGGAGGAAGCCATCACGCAGATGGCCGAGCTATTGATGGACATGGTCAAGCCGGATGGCCTCGCGGTCGTCATGGAGGCAGATCATTTCTGTATGCATTGGCGCGGCGTGAAAGACACTTCGACCAAGATGATCAACAGCGTCATGCGCGGATCGTTTCTCAAGGACCCGGCACTGCGCCGCGAGTTCCTTTCGCTCATCACCGTCAACAAGTGAGACCATCATGCTCGTCCGTTGTCTCTACGCCAGCCGAATGGTAACGCCGGCTGCACCTTCTGCGCTCGACGAGATCCTCGAACAATCGCGCAAGAACAACCAGGAGCGTGGCATCACAGGACTGCTTTGCCATACTCACGATAGTTTCGTTCAGGTCGTCGAGGGTGGGCGCGATCAGATTTCGGCTTTGCTGAGAACGATTTATTCGGACGAGCGGCACAAGGATATGACCATCCTGTCGTTTGAAGAAATAACAGAACGGCGCTTTGGCAACTGGACGATGGGCCGGGTGAACGTCGATAGCGTCAACATTGCCGTGCTTTTGAAATATTCGGAGAAAGCCGCGATCGATCCGTTCACCTGTTCAAGTCGAGCGATGATGTCGCTCCTCCTCGAGCTCATCGCGACGGGATCGATCGTGAACCGCGGCTCTGCCTAGTCCTTGGATGCGTCTTTCGCTCATCCTGGATGTCGACCGGCGGCGAATTTTGACCCACGTATGCAAAGGGCATCATGGACAGTCTCCTCGTGGCGCGAAGGAGGTTGGCATCGGGCCGACGCACTCATGGTCAGGCTTTCGTCGAGTTGGACGCGATTTGAACGGCCCTGACGATATTGTGA
>CAMDMH010000013.1 GCA_945901835.1 Devosia equisanguinis
CATCCGCACGGCGTGAAAGGTCACGCCTTCAGGGAGCACGCGCGACCACTCCGCCTCGTTGACGGTGTTCGTCGGCGGCACGATCAAGCCGATCTTCGCCCGCCACGAGTAGACGGATTTGTGTCGACGCTCGGCAGCGACCATCGAAGGCATTCCATTCCAACTCCCACAACCGATCCCCCCGCACTACTTGTCCCCCTCCCCCTCGTGGGGAGGGGTTAGGGGTGGGGGGCATTCCTCAGAGGTTCCGCCTCGCAACCCACCCCCGTCCCCTCCCCATCGAGGGGAGGGGGGAAGTTAAGGCGGGACATCAGCACCTCAATCCCCGCCGCCCGCCGTATCGACAGCGCAAACGACATTCAGCAGCGCCTGCCGCTTGTCGACCGTCACCGCCTTCATCGCACGCTCCAGCGCCGGCAGCATCTGGCCCGCATCCGTCACCTGCTCGCCATAGCCGCCCGAAACCTCGACCAGCTTGTCGTAGCGCTGATCGACGTTGAAATACGTCAGCGGCGCGTTGTTCGACTTCGCCGCGTAACCGTCCGGATGCAGGCCCAACGTCGAGCCGCGCACGGCCTGCCAGCGCTGGTTGTTGAACACGATCCACAGGATCGGCAACTCCTGCTCTGCCGACACGTAATGCGCAGACACCGGCACGTTGAACATGTAAGCGCCGTCGCCCTCACACGCGATCACGAGACGATCCGGCGCCGCGAGCTTTGCGCCCAACGCCACGCCCATACCGTGACCGAGCCCGGAAGCAGCACCCGCATTGAGCACCTGACAAGGGCGATCGATATCGAGATACTGCGTCTGCACCGGACCTTCCTTGACGATCAAAGCATCCTTGGTGCGAACCTGATTTATGCAATGCGAGATCCACGCCGGCGCGATCGGACTCTGGTCCTTTGCACCCGCGAGCTTCTTCGCCCAGTTGTCTTCGAGCTTGGCGTGATGCGCCGCCACTTCAGCACGACGCTTTTCGATCCGCGCCGCGTTGGTCTTCGCCGGCCCCGCCATCGCGACGTCGAGCATCCGCAGGCCGACATCGGATGCGCACGCCATCGACAGATGCGCCGGGAAACCGCGCACGGGGATGTAGCCGTACATCGGGTCCACCGCCATGTGGATCACCTTGCAGTCTTCCGACGGCTTCACCTTAGAGGGCAGCCACGGCACCGCGCAGTCGATCACCAGGATCGCGTCCGCGCCCTTCACGTAGATGTCGGGATTGCCACCCGCCATCATCGGATGATGCGTCGGCATCGCGTTGTACCGGTTGCGATATTCCACCACCGGAATGCCGTAGCGTTCCGCCAGCGCCGTCAGTGCCGGCATCACGCCCGGATTGCGGCCGCCCCAATTGGTGATGATGACCGGATGCTGCGCCTTGGCCAGAATGCTGGCCGCTTCCTCGAGCGACTCCGGCGCCGGCGCGGATGGTGCCGCTGGCCGCATCCGGCTGGGGCTCGAATACGTGAACTCCGGAATTTCCAGCGACAACACCTCGCGCGGCAGCGAAAGATAAACCGGCCCCTTCGGATCGGACATCGTCAGCGTCAGCATCCGGTCGACGATCGTTTCGAGCTGCTCGGCGTTGCGTAACTCGTAGTCCCACTTTGCGGCCTCGCGCGTCATGCCGCCCTGGTCGTACATCTCCTGCGTCCAGTGGATGTCGAGCGAACGATGCCCTTTGAGCCCTTCCTCGTTGGTCGGCGTGCGCCCCGCCGTGAACAGCATCGGCACCTGGCCGCGCGCCGCGTTGAGAAACCCGTTGAGCGCGTTCGCCGTGCCGACGTTGACGTGATGCATCGTCAACTGCGGACGGCCCGACACGAGATAGTGTCCGATCGCCATGTGCTGCGCGGTGTTCTCGTGCGGACACGTGACCGGCTTGGGGTGCGGCGTGCCCAGCGCCTGCGCCTTGGCGAGCGCCTCGATCATAGGCGCGAAATCCGTGCCGGCATTGGCGAACAGATAGTCGACGCCGCGGTCCGCCATCAGCGCGAGATACGCATCCGCCACCGTCACGTTCTTCAAAGTCTTCGTCGCCATGGTCCGGGGTTCCTCTTTGCGCACGCCCGGTCGACGCCGGACTTCGATTTCATGTCTTGCCAGCCATCATGTGGTCTCGGCGGTTCGCTGGCAACTGTGCACGCCATCGCTCCGCCCCCGTGATATGGTGAACGCAGCAAGGCTGCAGTCTGCGAGAGCATTGAATTAGTCAAGCGTAACGGGGCCACCGAAGCATCGATGCCATTCTTCAAGCGAAAGCGGCGGCTGAACCTCGCCCTGCAGGGCGGTGGCGCGCATGGCGCGTTCACGTGGGGCGTGCTGGACCGGTTGCTGCATGACGAAGAGCTCGAACTCGGCTGGGTCAGCGGCACCAGCGCCGGCGCGGTCAACGCCGTCGCGATGGCATCCGGCCTTGCCATCGGCGGCCAGGGAGCGGCCGGACGCAAGGAAGCTCGCGAAACCCTGCGCCGTGTCTGGGAAGCCGTCGAAGCCGCCGGCGTCTCCGATCTCGTCCGCATGAACCCGTTCCTCTGGGGCCTGACCAAGACCAGCTTTTCCTCGATGGGCGGCATGCTCTCGCCCTACGATTTCAACCCGATGGGCTTCGATCCCTTCCGCAAGCTGCTCGAAGCCAACATCGACTTCACGAAACTACGCGCCGACACCGGCAGCGGCGTCGAACTGCTGATCGCGGCGACCGATGTCGGCACCGGCCGCGCCCGCCTGTTCCGCCGCAAAGAGATGTCGGTCGAGGCTGTCCTCGCCTCCGCCTGCCTGCCGCAGATCCATCACGCCGTGGAGATCGAAGGCCGCGCCTATTGGGATGGCGGCTTCTCCGCGAACCCCGATGTCGTCACCCTCGCCGTCGAAAGTCCGGTCGAGGACACGTTGATCGTGCAGCTGAACGCGCTCGACCGCCCGACGAGCCCGCGCACTGCCCGAGACATCGCAGCGCAGGTGAACAACATCACCTTCAATCAGCCGCTGCTGAGGGACATCGACATGATCGTCGCGGCCCAGCAGGAGATCGGACGCGGCGGATGGTTCAGCCCCCGCACCGGCCGCCTCGCACGCCTGGGCCGTCACCGCTTCCATGTCGTCGATGCCGGCCGCCACACCGCGAGCCTCGGCGCCGACAGTAAGGCGACGCCCGAACGCAACATGCTCGCGCAATTGTTCCGCGCTGGCCGCACCGAAGCTCACCGCTGGCTGGAGCGAAACGGCGCCCACATCGGCCATCGCCAGACCGCCGATCTCGCCCAGCGCTACCTCGCCCGCAACGACCGCGCGCGTCTTGGCCAGCCTACAGCCGAGCCTCAGCCGACACCAGACGACGACGCGCCCTTACCCGCGGGCAACAATATCTGACGTACACTGGCGCCATCCGCCAGGCGGTCGAACCCGGTGTTGATGTCGTCTAGCCCGATCCGCTCGCTCATCAGCTTGTCGACCGGCAAAAGCCCCTGCTGATAGAGCGCGATGAATCTCGGTATATCGCGCTCCGGCACGCAACTGCCGACATAGCTGCCCTTCAAGGTGCGCTCCTCGGCGACGAGGTTGGTCACCGGAATAGGCACGGTATGCGTCGGATGCGGCAGGCCCGCCGTGATTGTCGTGCCCCCGCGCCGCGTGATCTTGTAGGCAAGCTCGAGCGCCTTCGCCGATCCCGCCATCTCGAACCCGAAATCGACGCCGCCGCCGGTCACATCCTTCACCGCCTCGACCCCATCGACACCGGCTTTCACTTCCACCGCGTGCGTAGCACCGCACGTCATCGCAAGATCGAGCTTGGCACGCAGCATATCGACCGCCACGATCTGCCGGCATCCCGCGAGCTTCGCCGCCATCACCGCCATCAGCCCGACGCCGCCGAGCCCGACCACCGCGACCGACGATCCCGCCGGCACCTTCGCCGTATTGATGACGGCACCGGCCCCCGTCACGACGGCGCAACCGAACAGCGCCGCTTCTTCATACGGCAGCGTACGATCGACCTTGATGACCGAACGCCGCGACACCACCGCATACTCCGCATACGCCGACACGCCGATGTGGTGATAGAGCGTCTGCCCCTTGCGTGTGAGCCGCATCCCCCCCGAAAGTAGCGTGCCCGCACCGTTCGCCTTCGCACCGGTCTCGCACAACGCCGGCCGGCCCTCGGCACACGGTAGGCAATGCCCACAGCTCGGCATGAACACCAGCACGACGTGATCGCCTACCTTGATGTCGGATACGCCCTTGCCCGCTTCCACCACCTCCGCCGCTGCCTCGTGCCCCAGCACCATCGGCATCTGCCGGGGACGGTCGCCGTTGATCGTCGACAAATCCGAGTGGCATAGCCCCGCCGCGTGGATCTTGATCAGCAGCTCCCCTTCGCCCGGCGGATCGAGATCGACTTCACCGATCACCATCGGCCGCGACGTCGCATAAGGCCGCGGACGCTGCATCTCTTCGAGCACGGCTGCACGGATTTTCATTTAATCAAACTCCCTCGTAGGCTGGGTCAAGGCACTGCCGCGACCCAGCTTCTCATGCAATTCGCGAATTGCTGGATCGCGCTGCGCTTGACCCAGCCTACGAACTTATCTGAGCCCACGCTTCGCCACCACCACACCGGGCGGCGGCGGAATGCCAGCCGGCACGAAGAAATCGGGCGCAAGCTCCATGTTCTTGTCCACGCGATAGCCCTCGAAATCCGTCACGCCGCCGGTCTCGTGCAGGAACGTATCGTCGATCACGAACCGCCCGGTGAAACTTTTCGACGGCTGCGTGAAAATGAGATGCGCCGCATCAGCCAGAATCTCCGGCTTGCGGCTCATCCGCATCACCATGTCCCCGCCGAGCAGGTTGTTGATCGCCGATGTCGCGATCGTCGTCCTCGGCCACAGCGCATTCACGGCAATCCCATCTTTCGACAACTCGTCGGCGAGCCCCAGCACCGCGAGGCTCATCCCGTACTTCGCGATCGAATAGGCGACGTTGCCCGAGAACCACCGCGGGTTCATGTCGAGCGGCGGCGACAGCATCAGCACATGCGGGTTCGCCGCTTTCCTCAGATGCGGCAGACACGCCTTCGTCGTCACCAGCGTTCCACGTGCGTTGATCTGGAACATCAGGTCGACGCGCTTGAGATCCGTTTTGTCCAACGTCGACAGCGAGATCGCAGACGCATTGTTCACACAGATGTCGATGCCGCCGAACTTCGCCACCGTCGCCGCGACCGCCGCCTCGATCTGGTCCTCGAACCGGATGTCGCACTGGATCGGCAGGGCCTTGCCGCCGGCCTTCTCGATCTCGGCCGCCGCCGAATGGATCGTGCCCGGCAGCTTCGGATTGTCCTCCGCCGTCTTGGCGAGCACCGCCACGTTCGCCCCATCCCGCGCAGCCCGGAGCGCGATCGCAAGCCCTATGCCCCGGCTTGCCCCGGTGATCAGCAGCGTCTTGCCTGAAAGCGTCGCCACGGCACGCTCCTTCCCATGAATTGACTGATGCAGAAACAAGCACGCGCTCGCCCGTTTGTCATTCGCCCCCTCGAGATCACCTGCGGCAGCGAAAAAGCGTGTCTCGGCCGAGGTTTTCCCCAGCTCAATGCCCCTACAACCGGCATCGACGGTCGCACCGGCGCCGCGTATTCCGTAGGCTCACCTGTACTAAGGGGGGTCCCAATGTCGGCACCAGCGCGTCGCAAAGCAGGAATGAGCACCGAGGATCAGGCGGCCTATCTGGGCGTAGAGAGTTCCGCACGCGGTTATCAGTGGCGCGAGCGCTTGGCGCCCGGCCAGCGCAACACGGCCCTCGCCATCAGCCAGCGCCACGGCATCCCCGAACTGCTCGGACGCGTGCTCGCAGCGCGCGGCGTCGGCATCGACGAGGTTCCGCTGGTTCTCGAACCGACGATCAAGGCGATGATGCCCGACCCGAGCATCCTCAAGGATATGGATGTCGCCGCAGCCCGCCTCGCCGACGCCGTACAGAAAGGCCAGAACGTCGCGGTGTTCGGCGACTACGACGTCGATGGCGCCTGCTCCTCCGCGTTGATGGCGCGCTGGTTCGGCCATCACGGCATTCGCGCACGGATCTACATTCCCGACCGCATTTTCGAGGGCTACGGCCCCAACCCTGCTGCCATCGAAACCCTCGTCAAGGAGGGCGCAGGTCTCATTGTAACGGTCGATTGCGGCACCACCAGCTTCGAGCCCCTCGCCGTCGCCAGAAAACTCGGCACCGACGTCATCGTCATCGACCACCACCAAGCCGACGAAAAGCTGCCGGACGTAGCGGCCGTCGTGAACCCCAACCGACAGGACGACATTTCGGGCCTCGGCCACCTCTGCGCTGCCGGCGTGACGTTCCTGACGATCGTCGCGGCTACCCGTGAACTCCGCCGCCGCGGCGCTTACGGCAATGGCACATCCGAGCCGCCGCTGCTCTCGATGCTCGACCTCGTCGCCCTCGCCACCGTTTGCGATGTCGTCCCGCTCCAAGGCCTCAACCGTGCTTACGTAACGCGCGGCCTCGCCGTCATGCGCCAGCGCGAGAACATCGGCCTACGCGCTCTTATCGACGCTGCCGGCCTCAACCAGCCGCCGACCACCTACACGCTGGGTTTCGTGCTGGGCCCGCGCATCAACGCCGGCGGCCGCATCGGCGACGCCGCCCTCGGCGCGCGCCTCCTGACCTTCGAGGACGAAACCGAAGCGGCTCGCATCGCCGTCCAACTCGACAAGCTCAACCGTGAACGCAAGTCGATCGAAACCGACATGCTGGCTTCAGCACTCGCCGAAGCCGAAGTCATGATCGATACCGATCCCTCATTGCCGCTGATAATCCTGGGCTCGGAAAACTGGCACAAAGGCGTCGTCGGCCTAGTCTCGAGCCGCCTCACCGAACGCTTCCGCCGCCCGAGTTGCGTCATCGCATGGGAAAAAGACGGTGCAGGAAGCGGTAAGGGACAAGGCACGGGATCACTCCGCTCGATCATGGGCGTCGACATCGGCAAAGCCGTGCGTGCAGCAGCCACCGCCGGCCTGCTCGTGAAGGGCGGCGGACACGCGATGGCCGCCGGCCTGACCGTCGAGAAGTCGCGGCTCGAAGCCGCCCGCGCCTTCCTCGTCGAGCACGTCCGCGCAGAAGCAGGTGCCGCACGCTCGACTGCCACGCTCGAAATCGACGGCGCGATCACGCCCTCGGGCGTCAACGACAAGCTCATCGACCTGATCGAGCAGGCCGGCCCTTACGGCCAGGGCAATCCGCAGCCGCGCTTCGTCTTCCCCGCTCACCGCGTGAAATTCGCCAAGATCATGGGGGAGGCCCACGTCCGCGTCACCCTCGAAGCCGGCGACGCCTCCAAGATCGACGGCATCGCTTTCCGCGCCGTCGGCCAGCCGCTCGGCGAAACGCTGCTCGGCACCAGCGGTATGCCGATCCACGTCGCCGGCACCTTGCGCCGCGACAGCTGGGGCGGCCGAGAGAAGATCGAGTTGATGATCGACGACGCCGCCGATCCACGCAAGCAAGGCTGACCCCATTTGTCCGTCCGTGCTATCTGACGTCTATAGTCCCATAGCATCGCCGGAGCATACCGCATGCCCATCCACGATCTTCGCACGTTCATCGCCGCCGCCCGCACCGCTGGCGAAGTGAACGAGATCCCCAGGTCCGTAAGCCCCGTGCACGAACTGGGCAACGTGCTGAAAGCCTGCGAGCGCATCGACAAAGCCGTGTACTTCCACAAGGTCGAGGGCTCGGAGTTTCCCGTCGTCGGCGGCCTCCTCAGCTCCCAGCGCTGGGTCGGCCGCGCGCTCGAATGCCCGTCCGAGGAAGTCGGCGACCGCATGGCGATCGCGACCGAAAAGCCCATCAAGCCCGAGCTGCAGAAAAGCGCCGCTGCGAGCCAGGAAGTCGTGATCGAGAAACCCGATCTGACGAAGCTGCCGATCCCGACCCACTCACCGCTCGACGCCGGCGCATTCATAACCGCAGGCGTGGTCATCTCACGCGACCATGAAACCGGCCAGCACAACCTGTCCTACAACCGTATGCAGATCTACGGTTCAGACCGGTCAGGCATCAGCATGAACATCTGGCGCCACATGAAGGCGTTCTACGACAAGGGCGAGAAAACGGGCCGAAACCTGCCTTTCTGCGTCGCGATCGGCCCCGATCCCGCACTGATGATCGCTGCGGCCTGCCGCTATGACGGCGACGAATACGAGATCGCAGGCGCCCTTCGCGGCGCACCTGTGCCTGTGGTGCGCGCACAAACCTGCGACGTAATGGTCCCCGCCTTCGCCGAATTCATAATCGAGGGCGAAGTCATCGCGGGCGAGCGCCACCTCGAAGGGCCGATGGCCGAATTCACCGGCCACTATTCCGCGCGCGACGAAAAGAACGTCGCCCGCATCACCCGCATCACACACCGCAAGCAGCCGATTTTCCAGACGATGAACGGCGGCGGCTACGAGCACGTCTACATCGGCAACACGATCACGCGGGAGCCATTGCTGGCACGCTTCATCCGTCACATCACCAAGAAGCTCCGCGCGGTGCATCTGCCGCCCTACGCAGCCGGTTTCACCGCGATCATCAGCCTGGACGATCCCGCCCCCGGCGAGGTCCGCAACGTTGCCATCGCCGCGCTGGCAGCCCACGTCAACATCAAGACCGTAATCGTCGTCGGCAAGGACGTCGACGTCTACGACCCAGCCGACGTGATGTGGGCGCTCGGCACTCGCGTGCGCTGGCACGAGGATCTGCTGCCGATCCCAGGCGCACATGGCAACGAGCTCGATCCGACCTCCGACGAGCACGGCGTGCAATGCAAGGTCATCATCGACGCGACCTTGCCGGCAGCTTCGACCAAGAGCCCCATCAAGGTCGCCTATCCCCCGATCAATCTGGCGCGTTACCTCGATACGAAGTAGTGAGGCTCGAGTAATGTAGAGCACGAGCTCGACTGGAATTCGAGGCAGGACCGATGAGCGAAATCAAGATCGCAGTGATGGGGGCGGCCGGCCGCATGGGGCGCGAACTGGTTCGCACCATCGCAGCTACCGAAGGCTGCAGGATCGCCGGCGGCACGGAACCGGCAAGTTCGAAGTTCGTCGGCCACGACATCGGAACGCTCGCAGGCCTCGGAGAACTCGGCATCAAGGTCTCCTCTGACCCGCTCGAGGTCATCGCCAATTGCGACGCGATCCTCGACTTCACAGTGCCCGCCGCAACCGTTGAATTCGCTGGCCTCGCCGCCAACGCGCGCATCGTCCACGTCATCGGAACCACCGGCCTCGAAGAGCGTCACGAAGCCGCCATCGCCGCCGCCGCCCGACATGCCACCATCGTCAAATCGGGTAACATGAGCCTCGGCGTGAACCTGCTCGTCGCGCTCACCCGCCGCGTCGCCGCAGCCTTGGATGCCGACTTCGACATCGAAGTCATGGAGATGCATCACCGGCACAAGGTAGACGCTCCCTCTGGCACCGCCCTCATGCTCGGTGAAGCAGCCGCCATCGGCCGCAAGGTCGAGCTGAAGGATAAGCGCGTCAGCACCCGTGACGGCCAGACCGGCGCGCGCCGCCGCGGCGACATCGGCTTCGCCACGCTGCGCGGCGGCAACGTCGTGGGTGAGCACACCGTCATCTTCGCAGCCGACGGCGAACGCATAGAGCTGTCCCACAAAGCCACCGATCGCGGTATATTCGCCCGCGGCGCCGTCAAGGCCGCCCAATGGGGCCGCGGCAAAGGCCCCGGCATCTTCTCGATGTCGGACGTTCTGGGAATCTGAGGCTTTGGTGTGGCGGCGGTCCTAGCCGGCCGCAGCGTCTCTGCCGGATAGGAGCTGCGACATGCGCACCCGTTTGATGGTCGGCTTTCTGATCGCCAGTGTGATAGCGGGCGGAAACGCCATGGCACAAACGACGAAGCCCGCGTATGACGAGGCCAACTCCCCCCTGACCGGCGCGCCCAAAGACCCTTCCCCCGCCTGGTCGATAGCCGCTGGCGGTCGCATGTACGACAACTGGTGGATGGCTCTCGGCGTACGAAAACCGGTAGGGGCACATCCGGCATATCCTGCGTCCTCAGAGATCAAGGGTGAAGCGACCTTCCGCTGCAAGGAATGCCATGGCTGGGACTATCGCGGCCGTGACGGCGAGTACGCGACCGGCAAGCACGCGACGGATATCAAGGGCATTCGCGGTGCAGCCGGGCGCACGCCCACGGACATAGCGACGATGCTGCGCGCCGCGCCGCACGGCTACACCCCCCAGATGATCGCCGATGCGGACCTGATGCGCCTCGCTCTGTTCGTAAGCCGCGGCCAGCACGACGTGCGCCGGATCATCGACGCCCGCAAAGGCGAGATCCGAGGCAATGCCGCCAACGGACGCGGAATTTTCCAAACGACGTGCGCGACATGCCACGGCTACGATGGCCGCCTTCTCAACTGGGGCACCAAGGAGGAGCCCGAATACGTTGGCACGGCGGTCGAAATCTCCGCCGCGGAGGTGCTGCACAAAATCCGCAATGGGCATCCCGGTGCTGCCATGGTCAATTTGCGTGCGTTCTCGCTCGAGACAGCGGCTGACGTGCTCGCCTATGCCAAGTCACTGCCTACGAAATAGACCACGCTGACACAGCAATGAGCGATGATGTTGCCATGCCGACAGTGTTCCGCGTAATCGATACCGGCGTCCGTGAAGGCCGGCTGCAGATCGCGTTCGACGAGGCCCTGATCGAGCTTCACCGGGCCGGCCGCGTCCCAGACACCGTCCGCTTTCTCCGCTTTCCCCCGACAGCACTCGTCGGCCGTCACCAGGCCATCAGCCACGAACTGCGCTTGGATCACATCCGCGCAAATAGCATCGGCATCGTCCGCCGCATCACCGGCGGCGGCGCGATCTACCTCGATCCCGCCCAGGTCGGCTGGGAACTCGTGCTCTCTCGCAAGCGGTTGCCGATGCCCACCCTTGGCGACTACACCCGCGCGATCTGCGAAGCCGCAGCCGACGGCCTGTCGAAAGCCTTCGCCATCGATGCCCGCTTTCGTCCGCGCAACGACATCGAAGTCGGCGGCCGCAAGCTCTCCGGCACCGGCGGCTTCTTCGACGGCGACACGCTGATCTACCAGGGCACCGTGCTCGTCGACGTCGATCCCACTGCCATGATGGCCTGCCTCAACGTGCCCCGCGCCAAGCTTGAAAAACACGACCTCGACAAGGCCGAAAGCCGCATCGTGACACTGAAAGCGCTGCTCGGCCGCACACCCGAAACGGCAGAAGTTCACGCAGCCCTGCTCGACGGCTTCGGCCGGAAACTAGGTCTGACATTCGAGCCGGCCACGCCTACTAGCGAAGAAGAAGTCCTGGCCCGCCGCTACCACGACACCGAGATCGGCACCGACGAATTCGTCTATTCGATCGACGATCCGCGCGGCGCTGGCGTGCTCGAAGCATCGCTAACCTCGGCCGGCGGCACGGTCTCCGCCTTCGTCCGCCTCGAAGGATCTGGCGGCGCACGCCGCATTCGCGAAGTGCTGCTGACCGGCGATTTCTTCGTCACGCCCCCGCGCATCGTCTACGATCTCGAAGCATCGCTGCGCGGCATACTGCTGGCCGATGTAGGCCCTGCCATCGAACGCTTCTTCGTTGACCGTAGACCCGATCTACTCACTATCGCGCCGGCCGATTTCTGCAGAGCCGTCGAAACCGCAATCATCTCAGGCGATGCGCGCTGATGCGCTGCCCACCGCCAAAGGAGTAAGCCTGATGGCCAAGATCAAGTATAAGGCACCAAAAGGCTACGGCGACGCCACCGCATACCTGCGAGTCGACAACGCCGCGGCAGCCATCGACTTCTATGCAGCCGCGTTCGATGCCAAGGAAAAGTATCGCCTTGCCATGGGTGATCGCGTCGGCCATGCCGAGCTCGATTTCGGCTCGACGCGCGTCATGCTCTCAGACGAATTCCCCCAAATGAAAATCATCGGCCCAAAGAAGCTCGGCGGCGTTTCCAGCCTGCTGTGCCTCCACGTCGGCGATGCCGATGCCGTATTCGAGCGCGCCATTGCTGCCGGCGCCACGGTGAAGCGACCGCTGACCGACGAGTTCTACGGCTACCGCTCAGGCCAGCTCGAAGACCCGTTTGGGCACGTATGGATGATCCAGACACTGATCGAGGAAGTCTCTCCAAAGAAGATGCAGAAGCGCCTCGACGCCATGATGGCCCAAGAAGCCTCAAAGCAAGCAGCGGAGTCGGAAACCACTCCGAAGAAGACGGCCGCCAAGAGCAGGCCCGCCCCCAGAGGCAAAAGGTGACACCAAGGCCGAGTAGAACGACGACGAGCGGTTTACCGGCCACGGACAAATGTCGAAACAAGCGAACCTCGCACCGGCTGATGCTCGGCCTTGGTGCTTATGGTGCTAGCGGTGATCGGCGGCACAAGCATGTCGCAGGTCCAGCCGAGCATTCAGCGAGATCAGGTCTTGACCGCCTCGGCGACGGGTGCGCCCCTGCGACCGACCCGCACACCCGAAAGAATTCACGCCCAATGGCTCAGACGGGACTTGGCATCTGTCGCGCCAGAAAGCAAACTTCATCCTGATAGCGACTGTCGGCCGCAACCCTCGTGCTCGATTGTTTGGTATTCGAGGAAACGTTGCCCGGCAGACCACATCACGGACACGGTCGGCGAACACATCGGCTCAGGCCAATAACGCGGCCAATGAAGAATCCGATCGCAGGAAACGCACAATCGATGCAGCAACCGGTCGACAAGACTGCCCCGATGGCACAAGCGGCGGCCCAGGTCGCATCCTCGGCCGCGTCTCCGCCCACAGCCGACGAGCCGCATATCGACCTGTCGGTTTCGCCCGCAGACGAGATCAAGACGACGACCTGCTACATGTGCGCCTGCCGGTGCGGGATCAAGGTCTACCTCAAGAACGGCAAGGTCCGTTACATCGAGGGCAACCGGGATCACCCCGTCAACAAGGGCGTTTTGTGCGGCAAGGGTTCCGCCGGCATCATGCAGCACTATTCCCCGGCGCGCCTTCGCAACCCGCTGCTGCGCGTCGGCGAACGCGGCTCGGGCGAGTTCAAGGAAATCTCCTGGGACGAAGCACTCGGTCTCGCCACGACGTGGCTCGGAGAAGTCCGCGAGAAGGATCCCAAGAAGCTCGCGTTCTTCACCGGCCGCGACCAATCGCAGTCCCTCACCGGCTGGTGGGCGATGCAGTACGGCACGCCGAATTTCGCCGCTCACGGCGGCTTCTGCTCTGTAAACATGGCGGCCGGCGGGCTCTACACCTTCGGCGGCTCGTTCTGGGAGTTCGGCGAACCCGACTGGGAGCACACGAAATACTTCCTGCTGTTCGGCGTCGCCGAGGACCACGGCTCCAATCCGATCAAGACAGCTCTCGGCAAACTCAAGGGCCGCGGCGCCAAGGTCGTTTCGATCAATCCCGTGCGCACCGGATACAACGCGATCGCCGACGAATGGCTCGGCATCAAGCCCGGCACCGACGGCCTCCTGGTCGGCGCATTGATCCACGAAATGCTGCGAACAGAGAACGTCGATCTCGACTATCTCGTGCGCTACACGAACGCACCGTGGCTCGTCATCCGTGATCCCGGCAGCCCCGATGACGGCCTGTTCGCCCGCGACGCCGATGGCAAACCACTCGTCTTCGACAAGCGCACCAACACGCTCACGGCGGGCTCTCGCGTCGACATCTCGCCCGCTATCGTGGGCGAGTTCACGCTCGGCGATGACCGCACGGCCGTGCCGGTCTTCCGCATGATCGCCGAACGCTATCTCGGCAGCGAATACACCCCCGACGCAGTCGCCAAGGAAACCGGCGTCCCCGCCGACACCATCCGGCGCATCGCCGCCGAGATCGCCGAAGTCGCGTTCAAGCAGACGGTGACACTGCCGATCAAGTGGACTGACTGGGCCGGCAGAGAGCATGACAGCATCACCGGCCGCCCGGTCTCCATGCACGCCATGCGCGGAATTTCAGCGCACTCGAACGGCTTCCACACCTGCCGCCTGATCCACATTCTGCAAATCTTGCTCGGCACCATCGATGTGCCCGGCGGCTTCCGCTACAAGGCGCCCTTCCCGCGCCCGGCGCCGCCCCCCAACAAGCCCGTCGGCAAGCCCTCGCAGATCGTCGCCGGCAAGCCGCTCCCTGGCATGCACTTAGGCTTTGTCGCCGGTCCAGAAGACCTCCTGATGGAAGCGGACGGCACACCGACCCGCATCGACAAGGCCTATTCGTGGGACGCACCGATCGCCGCGCATGGCCTCATGCACATGGTCATCACCAATGCCGCGCTGGCCGATCCTTATCCGGTCGACGTGCTTTTCCTCTACATGGCCAACATGAGCTGGAACTCGTCGATGAACATCGGCGCGACGCTCGGCTATCTCACGGCCAAGCATGACGACGGCAGCTACAAGATCCCGAAGATCATCTACTCGGATGCCTATGCTTCCGAAATGGTCGCCTATGCCGATCTGATCCTGCCCGACACGACCTATCTCGAGCGCTACGACTGCATCTCAATGCTCGACCGGCCGATCTCCGACGCCGACGCCCCGGCCGATGCCATCCGCCACCCCGTCGTGCAGCCCGACCGGAACGTCCGCGGTTTTCAGGACGTCCTGATCGATCTCGGCGGTCGTCTGAAACTGCCCGGCTTCACCAAGGACGACGGGACACCACGCTACCCCGGCGGCTATCCCGACTATATCGTCAACCATGAGCGTTCGCCCGGTATCGGACCGCTTGCCGGCTGGCGCGGCGAAGACGGCGGCAGTTTCGGCGTCGG
>CAMDMH010000014.1 GCA_945901835.1 Devosia equisanguinis
GCCCTCAAGGACAAGCCCCCGAGGGGCGCGCAAGTGCGCGTCCTTGACCGCCGCCCGCCCCGTCGGCGTATCGCTCTGCCATCAGGATCAAGCAGCCCTCCGACCACTCAGCAGCCCTGAACGCACCCACTCAGTCCGTCGAGGACCCAGTTTATGAATTTCGAACTTCAGATTCGTTATGAACGTTAGAATATCTAAGTACTCGGACATTGACCGCTTACCAATGTCCTTGGCCGCCAAAATATCTGGCGCTTGAACGACGACTTGCATAGCGAGAATTCGTCGATCGGCGCCAGGGTCCGTTCTAAGGTTTTCTACAAATATCGTATATTGCCCACGTGGATGTAGTGAAACTATCTGCTTGAGGTCTGCTGGAAGGCAGCCATGAGATTCGACTTCAAAGTCGAGAAGGAATGGCGTCTCCATTTCAGAAGCCTTTATTTGTCGCAATGGCTGCCCACAAGAAGGTTGACATTCGCTGGGGTGGGACGCGCCGCCACGCGTTTACACCACCTCGCCCCAGAGGTCGTATTCGTCGGCGTGGCCGATCTTGACGCGGACCTTGTCGCCGATCTTGACGTTGGTCTCGCCGTTCAGGAAGACGCAGCCGTCGACTTCTGGCGCGTCCCAGGCGGACCGGGCAACGGCGCCTTCCTCGTCTACGTCGTCGATCAGCACGTCGATGGTCTTGCCGATGCGGGATGCCAAAACGTGACTCGAGATGGCGCGCTGGACGCCCATCAGCATTTCCCAGCGCTCCTCCTTCACTTCTTCGGACACCTGACCGGGCAGTTCGTTGGCTTTGGCGCCGGGTACGTCCTCGTACTTGAAGCAGCCGACGCGGGTGAGGCGCGCTTCCTGCAGGAAGTCGATCAGCATGCGGAAGTCGTCGTCGGTCTCGCCGGGGAAGCCGACGATGAACGTCGAGCGGAGCGCCAGATCCGGGCAGATGTTCCGCCACTTCGCGATCCGCTCCAGCACCTTGTCCTGCGAGGCGGGGCGGCGCATGGCCTTCAATACTGTAGGCGAGGCGTGCTGGAAGGGAATGTCGAGGTAGGGGAGGATCTTGCCGTCCGCCATCAGCGGGATGACGTTGTCGACGTGCGGATAGGGATAGACATAGTGCATGCGGACCCAGACGCCGAGCGAGCCCAGCGCCTGTGAAAGCTCGAAGAAGCGCGCTTTCAGCGGCTGCTTGTTCCACAAGCTCTCGGCGTATTTGATGTCGAGGCCATAGGCGCACGGATCCTGCGATATGACAAGCAGTTCCTTCACGCCGGCCTTCACGAGCCGCTCGGCTTCGGCCATCACGTGGTTTGCGGGGCGGCTGACGAGACGGCCGCGGATGTCGGGGATGATGCAGAAGCTGCACTTGTTGTTGCAGCCCTCGGAAATCTTCAAATACGCGTAATGGCGCGGCGTGAGGTGCAGGCCCTCGGGCGGGACGAGATCGAGGAAGGGATCGTGCAGCGGCGGCACCGCATCGTGCACGGCCTCCATCACCTGCTCGTATTGATGCGGACCGGTGACGGCGAGCACGCGGGGGTGAGCCGACATGATCTTGTCTTTCTCGACGCCTAGACAGCCCGTCACGATGACTCGGCCGTTTTCCGCAATCGCCTCGCCGATCGCATCGAGGCTTTCCTGCTTCGCCGAGTTGAGGAAGCCGCAGGTATTGACGACGACCACGTCCGCGCTCTTGTATTCGGGCGCGATCTCGTAGCCTTCGGCGCGCAGGCGCGTGATGATGCGCTCGCTGTCGACGAGGGCTTTGGGGCAGCCGAGCGAGACGAAGCCGACCTTGGGCGCCTTGGTTTTCACGGTGGGCGACTTCACGGCGCGGCGTGCCTTCGCGGGCGGGGCGGTCTCCCCCTTGGCCTTAGAGGAACGGCGGACGGCTGATTTCTGAGGTGGTTTTGACATGGGCGGCTTTTAGCCCGATTGGATAGACTGGGCTAGAGTGCCTGGGATCTTTATGGACTTACTGGAAATGACTGCTGACCAACCCAAGCGGCGGAACGAGACGGCGGAGCAGCGCAAGAAGCGGCTCGCGGCCGAGTTGCGCGCCAATCTCCTGAAGCGCAAGGCCAAGGCGCGTTCCCAGGCGACCGCAGGCGAGGCAGAAATCGAGACGATGGGCGACGGTCACGAAGGCGGCAAGCAAGACTGATACGGGTATGCATGTACGGGTATGCATGTCCTGGAATCCACGGCTCACGCCGTGGTCATGCAACGCCGCCCCAGAATTGCCGCTGGCCGGCCGCAGAGGTGCAGCAGTTCAGTCTTCCTTAGTCCATCCGCGGGCAGATTTGGCCCGGCAGCGGCGTCCGCCCGCCCCCCTTTCGATCGGAACCCGAACGTATGAAACCTCATGCGCACTGGATGTTCGCGGCCCTTTCCATTGGGGCCGCGACGACGGCTGTCGCCGACGGCGCGCTTGCCCAGGCTGCACCCCAAACGCTCAACGTGCACACTACGCGGGAGAAGGACCTGATCGAGCCGCTGTTGCGGGTGTTCGAGGGTTTGACGCGGGTCAAGCTCAACATCGTCTACCTGACCGGCGATCCGGCAAAGCGGCTGCAGGCGGACGCGGCGGACGGCAAGGTCGACATATTCATCGCGGCCGAGCTCAGCCAACTCCTCGCGGCAAAGACCGCCGGCATCACCGAGCCCGTCGGCAACGCTGATCTCGCCGAGCGCGTGCCGGCGATCGACCGAGATGCCGATGGGCACTGGTTCGGGCTGACACGACGGGGTCGCGTCATCGCGACGGCGCGCGGCCGGGTCAAGCAGACCGCGTTCACGTACGAGGAACTGGCCGAGCCGAAATGGAAGGGCAAGGTCTGCGTGCGCTCCGGACTGCACCCCTACAACGTGCTGCTGACGGCCTCGATGATCGAGCACAAAGGGCCGGAGGCGACCGAGGCATGGCTGCGCGGCCTCAAGGCCAATCTCGCAAGCAAGCCCACGGGCGGTGATCGCGACCAGATCGCGGCCGTACAAGCCGGGCGCTGCGACGTGGCGCTAGTGAACACGTACTATATCGGCGGGTTGCGCGCGTCGAAGGATCCGGCGTTGCAAGCGACCGGCAACGCCGTCGACATCGTGTTCCCGAACGCGGGCGATCGCGGCGCGCACGTGAGCCTGTCCGGCATGGCGGTGATCAAGGACGGGCCGGGGCTCAACAATGCGGCGCTGCTGATGGATTTCCTGACCTCGCAGCCGGCGCAGTTCGTCTATGCGCAGGAGAACCACGAGTATCCGATCCGGACGGACGTAGAGCCTTCCGGCCTTGTCGCCAGTTTCGGCAAGCCAGTGGTCGACGAGGTGCCGCTGGCCGACGTGGCGAAGCATCAGGCGAAGGCGATCGAGCTGATCGGGAAGGTGCGCTTCGACGAGGGGCCGGGGAGTTAAGTTGAGGTGTCTGACCCTCCGGGTCTGACACTATCACGGCGCCCGAACTGGCGGCTCGCACCTCGCCAGAGACCATGAAATTACGGGCGGAATTCGGTGTCAGACCCTCCGGGTCTGACACCCTCACTTCCCCTCCCGCCACCAGGCGAGGGTGATGAAGAACAGGAGGGCGGCGAGGGCGAGGAGGCCGGTGAACATCGGCGTCAGCTTGATGCCGCGCGTCACGTAGGCTTCGCGATCCTTGAGGCCCAGCCAGCCGGAGCCGGCCAGCACGCGGGCGCCCGACATCATGGTGACACGGGGCACGTCGACCGCCGTGTCGCTGGCGACCGCGCCGAACAGGCCGCCGCCGCGCGTCCAGAACACGCCGCCGCCGGTGGCTTCGACGAGCGGCTTCAGCTTCGCATCGGTGGCGGTAACTTCCGACATCTCGCGCGGGTCTTCGACCCCGGCGAGTGCGACGGCCGTGAGATTGCCGGCCTCGCTGAGCGTCTGCATCTTATAGAGGCCGGGTTCCTTGACGTCGATGGTCGAGCGCCAGATGCCTTCGCCGGCCTTCTCCAAATTCACTTCGGCGTTGCCGCCGCCGGGCGCAGAAATCGTGACCGGTTTGATTGCGGCCCCCATCGTACGCCGCTCGATGGTGAGCTTCAGGCCCTTGGAGGTGGCGAGCAGGCGCTCCTCTTCCAGGTCGGGCTCTTTCATCAGCCAATGCGACAAGCGGCGTAGCAGGTCGGTATGCGGTCCGCCGCCGTCATGGCCGCGCGCCCACAGCCATGCGTGATCGGACGTTAGCAGCGCAACGCGGCCTTTCTCGCGGCGGTCGAGCACGAGCAGCGGCTTGTCGTCCGCGCCTTGCAGCACGACTTGTCCGCGCGGGTTCGCGACGTCGACCTGCCGATACCAGTTGCCCCAGGTGGGCTTATCGGTCTTGCCACCAGGCAGGTCGCGCGTGACGGGGTGCATGTGGCCCTGCTTGGTCAGCTCGGCCTTGAACGGCATCTCGTAGACCCGGCCCGTAGGCGTGGCCGGCAACACGGACGCCAGCGGCGTGTTGATGAGGCTTGTCGGGCCGGCATAGTCGTCGCCGGCTGCGACGAGCAACGCGCCGCCATGCTCGCGCACGTATTGCGCGATGTTGTCGTAGTACTGCCGGAGCAGGATGTTGCGGTGCTGGTAGCGGTCGAAAATGATCAGGTCGAATTCGCGGATCTTGACCTGGAACAGCTCGCGCGTCGGGAATGCGATGAGCGAAAGCTGATTGATCGGCGTGCCGTCCTGCTTCTCGGGTGGACGCAAAATCGTGAAGTGGACGAGATCGACCGCGGCGTCGGACTTCAGCAGATTGCGCCAGGTGCGCTCGCCGGCATGCGGCTCGCCAGAGACGAGGAGCACACGCAGGTTTTCGCGCACACCTTCGGCCGTCACGACGACGCGATTGTTGGCGGGCGTCAGCTCGCCGGCGACGGCCGGCAGCTCGACTTCGAGAATATTCTGGCCCGGACGCGGGAACTGCATCTCGATGGCGATCTTGCGATTGAGCTCGGCGCGGCGCAGTTCGTCGGGGCGGCCTTCGCGGCGAATGCGCAGCGTGATCTGCTCGCCCGGGCGGCTCGTGCGGCCGGCTTCGCGGACCGCCACCTCCACAGTGCGCGACTGCCCGACGATGCCGAATTTCGGCGCGCTCAGGATTTCGATGCGGCGGTCGAATTCGTCAGGGCGCCCGGTGAGGAGGGCATGAACGGGTGCATCGAAGCCCAGGCCGCCAGCGGACTTCGGCACGTCGTGGACCTGCCCGTCGGTGACCATGATGACGCCTGCGAGGCGATCGGGCGGCGTGGTGGCGAGGGCTTGGTTGAGGTCGGTGAAAAGGTTGGTGCCGCCGCGCGTATCATCCGGACGGGCGGCGCGGACCCACTTCACCTCGAGGCCAGGGATCTTGCCGAGCTTGCCTTCGATGTCGCGGCGGATGTCCTCCATCTGCTGCGGCCGTCCGGCGAGTGTCTGTGAAGTGGATTCATCGAGCACGACGATAGCGACGTTGCCGAGGTTCTCGCGCTCCTCCTCTTTCAGGTTCGGATTGGCGAGTGCGGTCACGAGCAGGCCCAGCGCCAGAGCGCGAAGTGCGCCGCCCGGCGCGCGCCGGAACAGCAAAACGCCGACCAGGACGGCAGCCAGCGCCACGCCCGCCCAGAAGAGCGGCAGCGGCACCATCGGCGAGAAGTCGATCGACCAGTTGGACATTGGCACTCTCTGTCCCCCTCCCCCGTGTGGGGAGGGGTTAGGGGTGGGGGCAGTACAAGAAACCGGATGACCGTGGGGCTCACCCCCCTCCGGCCCTCTTTAGCTTGCCGCTCCGGCGCAAGCGCCGACGCGGTGGCGCCACCTCCCTCACAAGGGGGGAGGAGAAATCAAAGCTACTGGCCCAACCGATCGAGAAGGGCGGGAACGTGGACCTGGTCGGCTTTGTAATTGCCGGTCAGGGCATGCATCACGATGTTGACGCCGGCACGGAAGGACATCTCGCGCTGGCTCTCGCCGCCGGGAACGACCGGATATAGCGGACGATTGCGATCGTCCAAGGCCCAGGCGGAGGCGAAGTCGTTCGAGGTGACGATGATCGAGGTCACGCCATCGGCACGGCGGGCCTTGCGGCCACTCTCCGCGTCCTCGCCGGAGTCGGCTTCGACCCAGAGCTGGCCGCCTTCCCAGCGGCCGGGGAATGTGCGCAGCAGATAGAACGCGCGGGTGAGCACATGCGTTTCCGGCACGGCTTCGAGGCGTGGGATGTCTAGACGTCCGAGCAGACGTTGCAGCGCTGTTCCCGTCTCGCCGCCGCGATTGACGTTGAAGCCGGATGGCAAGCCCTGCCCGTAATCGCGCGTATCGAAGATGATCAGGCCACCTTCCTTCATGTAGGCGTCGATCTTAGCCAGCGTCGCTTCTTTCAGCGCCTGGGCGTTGGGCAGAACCGGCCAGTAGAGAATAGGGAAGAAGGCGATGTCGTCGCTGTCGATATTGATGGAGTTGACGCCGGCCTGCTCGACCGAGGTGCGGAACCCCAAAACTTTCACGAGGCCGTTGAGGCCCTCCTTGCTCGTGTTATCGACGATCTGATCGCCGGTAAGCACGTAGCCGAACGTGACGCGCGAGGTCGCTTTCAGCGCCTGGTCTTCCAGCGGCGTCACGGGCTTCGCCGGGCGAACGACCTGAGCGGGGCGCTGCTGCTGGAGCTGGGGCTGACGGTCGAACGGATTGATCTGCTGAGGCATCCGGGGCGGCACCTGCCACTGCGCCAGCGCCGGCGCGATGTCCGCCAGGAGGGCCGCGGAGGCAATGGCGAAGGCTGCTACGGCTCCGGCACTGGGCCCCGATTTGGGGCCGCGGAGACTGGCGCCGATTCCTTTGAGGCGGTTGCCGATCCCGGTCGCAGACGCGCCCAGACCTCCCGCTCCGCCGCTGCCGAAGAGCTGGCCGCCAAGCTGCAACAAGATCACTGCGACAATGTCTGCGAACAAAAGCATGAGGGCGGCCGTCAGGAACGAGGGCTTCAACGGGGTAGCAACCTGGCCTTCATATGCACGACGCTCTGCTCCGGCGGGCAACGCCGGCAACGGCCGCAAGACGGTACGCGCCTCCACGAGATTCAATGCGCGAGGCGTGCCCTGCGGTCCATAGTAACCGGGTGGATAATCTGCCGAAGGACGCGTTTCCGCAAGCCTTGCAGCGGGGATCGCCTGCGCGGTCGGCGGTGGCGACCGGAGCGTGCCGAAACCGTCGAGGGTCTGCAGCGGGGCGAGAATGGTGGCGACATCCGAGCCGGTCTCGGCCGCCGCGGTGGCCGTGGGGTCGGTGACGGCGGTGCCGCCGCCGCTACCCGAGCCGGTGGAGCGGCCCAGAGTCGATATCCGGCGAAGCATCTCCACGAACAAGCCTGACAGGGGCAGGTTCGACCACTCGGCGTTCGCCGTGACGTGGAACAGCACGATCTGGCCCTGACCGCGCTCGCGCGAGGTGACCAGCGGCGTGCCGTCTTTCAGGCGCGCCCACACCTTCGTTTGCGCTGCGAGGCGGGCCGGATCGGCGAGCACCTGACGGTTGACGGTGACGTCCGGCGGTGTCGGCAAGCCTGCAAACAGGCTGTCCTCGGTGAACGGGCTTAAGGGCTGCGGGGTGGACCACGACAGCGCGCCACCGAGCGTCCGGCCCCCGAGCCGCAACGGCACGGGGATCAGGTTGTCGCCGCCCTTCTCGAGCCGGGGGCCGGCAAAGCGGACGAGAACGCCGCCCTTCTGCACCCATTGCTCGACCTGCGTTTTCACGCTGCCGGACAGCGTGCCGATGTCGGCCATCACGATCACGGTCGCATTGCGCTTGATCGCAAGATCAAGAGCGGTGGCGACGTTGGCGTCCTTCGCCTCGACGAGTTCCGCATAGGGGCCGAGTGCGCGAGCGATATAATAGAGCGGGCCGAGCAGCGGCTGGTCCTGGTCGCGGCTGTCGCCGGAAATGAGGCCGACGCGGTGCCATTGGGTCCGCGAGTCTAGCAGATGGACGGCGCCGGCCGAGCGCTCGCCGGCGACCTCGATGCGCACGACCTGATTGCGCAGTTCGAGCGGCAAATCGAACGTCGCTGTCGATTTGGTTTCGGTCGGGGCGAGCCGGAAAGATGCCTCGCCAAGCCGCTGGCCACGCTCGGAGAAGGCATGGATGATGCCATCGCGCGCGCCGCCGCCTGTTCGCTGCACGACGCCTTCGAGACGACCGCCCTGGCCGAGCGACGCGGCGAGCCCGATCGGATCGCGGCCTGCGCCGGTCTCGACCACGGAGTAGCTGCCCCGGCCGACACGCCCCAGCAGGGCTGCGAATGCGCCAGCTTTGCCATCATGGTCGAGGCCATCGGTGAGCCAGACGACGCTGGCGTCGCCTTCTTTGGCCATGAGTGTTTCAAGCGCCTGACCAACCACCTCACGGACCGGTACGAACGGCTGCGGCTGCATCGCGGCGGCCGTCGAACGGGCGGCCTGCGGCGGCTCGATGCGAAGTGCGGGGGCTTTGCCGGTGATCGCTGTTGGAACGACGACGACCGCGCGGCTGCGGCCTTCGGCTTCGGCGATCAGGCGGTCGACCATGCGGACCCTCTCCGCCCAGTTCGGCGCGGCGGCCCACGTATTGTCAACGACGATGGCGACGGGGCCGGAACCGCGCATCGCAGATTCGCGGTTGGGATTGAGAACGGGCTCGGCCAGCGCCAGAATGACCAAAGCTGCGGCGGCGAGCCGGATCAGCATCAGCCACCACGGGGTCTTAGACGGCGTGCGCTCCTTGTTGCGCAGGCCAACGAGAATGCGGGTCGCGGGAAACTGCACCAGCCGCGGGCGCGGCGGGACGGTTTTGAGCAGCCAGTAGATGATCGGCAGGGCCAGCAAGCCGGCGAGCAGCCAGGGACTGAGAAACGCCAATGCTCCTATGCTCATGTAGCCTTCGCTCCCTCTCGGTTCCCGTCGGGCCGCGTCGCTGCGGACGTCTGGGATGGCGCGAGGCGATAGTCGCCGCCGGCGTTGCTCATGCGCATGATGAGGGACAGGATCGGCTCCGATGCCGGGCGATCGGTGTGATGGACCATGAACGACCAGCCGAGCCGGCGTGCGGTCTCTTCCAGCCGCGCGCGATGGGCCAGCAGGGCCTCGCGATAGTCAGTGCGGAGCGCTTCGGCGCGGTCGGCCGTCCAGCGCTCCTGGCCTTCGAGGCCGACGAATTCCGTGCGGCCGCTGTAGGGCAGCGTCTCCTCGGCGGGATCGAGCACCTGGATCATATGGCCGACGACGCCACCGGCCGCGAGAACGGAAAGGCGCTCCGAGATGACTTCAGGCGGATCGAGGAAATCCGACAGCAGGACGACGCCGGAATAGCGCGACAGGCGCTCGGGCGGTGGCAGGCTCGCTTTAAGCAATGGCAGCGAAGCGTTGGCGGCGATCGACTCGGCGATCTTGGTGGTGGCCTTGCGGCTGGCGGACGGGCGTGTGAGCCCCAGCAAGGCGATTCGTTCGCCGCCGCGCACGAGAAGCTCCGAGATCGCGAGCATCAGGATCAGAGCGCGATCGTGCTTCGTCACTTTCGAGAGGTGGCTGGCGAAGTGCATCGACGGCGACATATCGGGCCAGAGCCAGACCGTGTGGGCGGCCTCCCATTCGCGCTCACGCACATACAGGTGGTCTGAACTCGCGGAGCGGCGCCAATCAATCAGCGTTGCGGCATCCATCGTCTGGAACTGCCGGAATTGCCAGAAGGTTTCCCCGGGGCCTGCGCGGCGCCGGCCGTGGATGCCATGCGCTACGGTCGAGGTGATGCGCATTGCTTCCATCAACAGCTCGGGTAGCCGGTCGGCAAGGCCATGCGCCTCGCCTTCCAGTTCGAACACGCGCGTATCGGGTTCGACCTGCGCGCTACCTGATGCTGTCGATCTTTCTGCCATACTGGCTCCGGTGGCGCTCACTCGGTTCAGGCCGTGCTCAAGCTACCCGCTCGGCGAGCCGCTTGATGACGCCACCGATGTCCTGGCCTTCGGTACGGGCCGCGAACGACAGCGCCATGCGATGCTTGAGCACCGGCTCGGCCATAGCGACAACGTCCTCGACCGAAGGTGCGAGGCGGCCATCGATCAGCGCCTTGGCGCGGACGGCGAGCATAAGCGCCTGGCTTGCACGCGGGCCGGGGCCCCATGCGATCAGGCGGCTCGCTTCGTCGGTGGCATCGGCGCCGGGGCGGGCCGAGCGGACCAACGCCAAGATGGCTTCGACGACCTTGTCGGGGACCGGGATCTGGCGCACGAGGCGCTGAGCGGCCATCAGCTCCTGCGGCGAGAAGATCGCTTCGAGCTTGCGTTCCTCGGTGCCGGTAGTGGCGAACAACATCCGGCGTTCGGCAGCGAGATCGGGATAGGTGACGTCGATCTGGAGAAGGAAGCGGTCGAGCTGGGCTTCGGGAAGAGGATAAGTACCTTCCTGCTCGAGCGGGTTCTGCGTCGCGAGAACGTGGAAGGGCGCGGGCGTATCGTGACGCTGCCCTGCCACCGTGACGTGATGCTCCTGCATCGCCTGCAGCAGCGCCGATTGCGTCTTGGGGCTGGCGCGGTTGATCTCGTCGGCCATCAGGAGCTGGGTGAAGATCGGGCCTGGAATGAAGCGGAACGCGCGCCGCTGCCCTGGATTATCCTCCAGCACCTCGGAGCCGATGATATCGGACGGCATCAGGTCGGGCGTGAACTGGATGCGCTTGGCTTCCAGGCCCAGAACCTTGCCGAGGGTCTCGACGAGAAGTGTCTTCGCGAGACCCGGCACACCGATAAGCAGGGCATGGCCGCCCGCCAACAGAGTGACGAGCGTGCGCTCGATCACGAGATCCTGACCGAAGATCACGGAGGCCGCAGCCTTGTGGACGCGCTTCAGCCGCTCACCAGCGGCCTCGATGCGGGGGACGATGTTCTCGTCCGTCTGAGTGAGTGTGCTCATGGTGCCTTTATAGAACGTCACAACACGTTAATGAAACTCTCAGCTGGTCAGTGTGGTCACTTTATGATGATCGACGCAATCGTTGACTTGAGATCGGGTTATCGGGTTCGAATGCTTGCGATGCCAAGGAGGCGTGAGGATGAGTGACGCCTCCCGAATTCAAGGGCTCGAGGCCCTGCTCAAGGCCCAGGATGGCCAAAAGCCCGCGCCAGTCGAGCAGTGGGATCCGCCTTATTGCGGGGACATCGGCATGGCGATCAAGGCCGATGGAACATGGCTCTATCAAGGCTCGCCGATCGGGCGGATCGCGCTGGTGAAGCTGTTCGCGCGGGTGCTGCGACGGGATGCGGATGGCCGCTACTTTCTCGTGACACCGGCCGAAAAGGTGGATGTCGCGGTAGAAGACGCTCCGTTCCTTGCCGTCGAGTTGCAGGTAGACGGGGAGGGGGCGACGCAAACGATGACTTTTCGCACCAACGTCGAGGATGTCGTGGTCTGCGGTCCGGAAGCGCCGCTGCGGTTCGAGATCGAAGCGGGAAGTGGCGGGCTGAAGCCCTATGTACTGGTCCGGGGGCGTCTCGAGGCGCTGGTTTCGCGTGCGCTGTACTACGATCTCGTCGAAATGGCGGTTCCGCTGAGCGAGGCCGAGCCCGAGCGATTGGGTGTGTGGAGCGGCGGCGTGTGGTTCGAACTTGCACCCGCCCCCAAGGCATAGCGCCCTGGCATTCTTTCTGAAGGGTCAATCGTTGCCTACTTCCGCGACGCTGGACCGTGCGGCCGCAGGCTCATTCGACAGGCGCAGGTGCGTATAGGCCGACACCAAGCTCAGCGCGACGATCGTCAGGCCGCCTATCAGAAACACGAGATTGGCTGCCCAATCGTCCTTGATGCTATTCATCTTTCCGGACAGCAGGAGAAACGCGAGCCCACCCAGCGCTGCGGCACCATGCAGCACCGACAGCCACATCGCCGTCGTCAGCGCCGAGGGAGTGCGCAACCGGCTATCCGGCTGCGCGAGGAAGTGGACGTAGAACTGGATGAACCATGCGATAAGGGCCATGCCCGCGCCGTACTGGAGCCCGTGCTGCCAGCGCAGCGGCGTCAATCGATAGACCATGAAAAGCGCAAGCGCGCCCCACAGATAGCCGAGCGCCAGCAGGCGGGCATTCCGGATTGCCGCCTCCACGGCAGCAACTTCGTAACGCGCGTGGCCGCCCGTGCGCCAGAAAGCCGCATTCATCTCCACGGCCGTTGCTATCAGCGCGATCGAGAACATGCCGGCGGCAAGGCTCGAAAAGCGCGGCAGATCCTGCGTGATACCCGTCACCATACCGGCAACGCTCGCGACGATCGCCGCGAGAATACACGTGAAGTACTTTGCCAGCGGCATCTCGCTCGACCTCATCCGCGAATGCCGGCCCCTCTACCGGAATTCGCCCCACCCCATGCTGCTCATCGACCGTGCCGCCCCGGCGACTTGGCGCGAAGCGCTTCAACCTCGAGTTGCAACACGCATATCCCAACGAGAACCGGGCGGCCCGGTATAGTGCCAGCGCAGGTCGAGCACAAATGCAAGGTTCGGCGAACCGAAGCCGCTCAGTGCTGTTTGTGCTTCAAGGCGTAGCCCGTGATGGCCGCCAGCGAAACGGCACCGAAGAAAAAGACGTTGTTGGCTGCCCAGTCGGTGAAGCGCGGGTTCAGGAAGCGCACCATCTTACCGTCTACGAGAAAGCCGACGATCGCCGCGATCATTCCGACGAGCATGATTTTCGCCAGAAGGTTTCCGAGCTTCAGCAGCGCAGCATCGTCGCGGCCGGCATCGGCGTCGCGCTGTAACATGGTTGCGAAGATCAGGCTGGCGGCCGACAATACCAGCGCGGCAACAGTGAAATGCAGCCACTCGCGCCACGAAAGCACACCCGTCGCGTAGACGGTCAGCAGGCAAGCGGCACCCCAGCCCCAGACATAGCCGACATAGCGCGAGGTAGTGGCCGCGATGGCACTCTGGCTGGCGCCGCTCGTGCGCAAGGCCGTGTTGGCCTTGAAGAAGCTCGCTGCAAAGGAGACGGCGACGAGCGCGGCGAGCCCCATGTGAGCGTACGCCATGTGGACGCCGTCGCCACGCCTGGACGCGAAAACGATCATCAGGACGACGCTCGCGACCAGTGAAAATGCGCTGACGATCATGGATTGTCACCTTCGTTGCCGATGCGAATCGATTTTCTGCGAAGCTAGTGTCGAGCACCAGTCTGAAGAGTCCCGTATGTCGTCCCGACACTCGCTGCCCAGACCCACGGCAAAGCTAACGCAGCGTGTGCCTCGAGACGGATCGCGGTGACGAGCACCGGGATGACAACGGGTACCAGGTGTCAGCCTCGAAACACCAGGCGACCAGCCCGGACGCGACACTAATTCCGGGGGCACAATCCCTGCTTTTCGATGTCTTGCGCAAGCGCTTCCGCGGCCCATACATGACCTTGCGGATTCCAGTGGCCATCGTGTCGCCATTGTGCATCAGCAGCCAACCGCCCCTTGGACGCGATGAACGCCTTGAGCGAAACATAACCGATCCCGCGCTTGTCAAGCATCGCCCGGAGCCGGCTTTCCTGCCTGTCCGGCAATTCGTGACTGCCGAGCACCAACAGCCGCGCGCCATCCAATGCTGCCCGCTTCTGGTATTGCTCGAAACCGAAGCTCGTGAAGCGCAGCGCCTGCTGGAAGGCCGGCGGCAAGGGATCGGGCTCCTCGAACATACCGTCGATGCTGCGCGACGTCTGCGGGTCCCACCCTTCGAGCAGACGCGCCTCCTCGGGCGCCAGCTTCGCAAGCGCCGCTATGCGGGCCGCGGTGCGCGCGGCTTCCGTCGGCTCGCGCCCTATCCATGCGGCCCTGGAGGGATGCTGCAGGGTGAGCTTTGCGTAGAGCCAGCGGTAAAAGCGGCTCGTTCGATGTAGCCAGCGATGCAAGGCCGGGCGCTCATCCTTGGCGGCGGACAGGCGATGGCTCATCCAATTGGGGTCGATCGGCTGCAACTCGATCGAGCCGTTCTTCTCGCGGGCGAAGATCCGCGGGGCGTGGGCCGGATGCCAGCCGACCCGGATCGCTTCGAGCAGCGGGGAATTGTTGGCGAAGTCGTTCGAGACGAACACCAGCACGATGACGTCGGGCTTGCGCGGACGCACGAACGTCTCGAGGTAGCCCAACTGGTTGAGCTGGCCCGTCCCGGAAAATCCGAATGCCATCGTCTCGACGGGCTTTCCAGGCCGCGCGGCCTCGAGACGTTTCTGGATCTCGACCTGGACCTTCTGGCCGATCGGCACCTGTGCCGCCTCGACCATGCTGTCGCCGATGAAGGCGATGCGGCAGACGCCGGGGGGCTTGGCCAGCGGCGGAAGCGGCCGGTCGAGAAAGCCCGCCTCGTTACTCTTCTCCTCGACGTGGAAATCGAGACCGTTGGTGAGGACCACGCGCGCATTGGGCTGGAACGTGGTGCCGACCGCGGGGTTCTGGACGAGCGGCCAAACGGTCTTGTCCTCGGGTGGGAACATGCGCGCCCACACTTCGAGCACGAGGTAGAGGGCGAGTACGGTGCCGACGAATTGAAGGGCGACAAGTCGTATGCTGCGCCACATTCTGGCAGGGCTCCTGCTATCGTCTTCGATGCGATCAGTCAGTCCTCTAGCCCGCGTTTCTCACCCTATGCCACGGTGCAGTGCGAGACGCAAACTCGAGGCGTATGAATCGTAGTCGTCCGACGTTCGGTCAACCACCATCGTTGCCGCCGTTTTGGGCGGAGCGTACAGGCGCTTTGCTGATCCTCTTTCGTT
>CAMDMH010000015.1 GCA_945901835.1 Devosia equisanguinis
TGCGCCGCTGTTCCAGGCGTCGGTTGCGGCAGCGATGGACTACGATGTGGAGGTCATTTGCACCGCCACCTCCGGGAGCCTGATGAAGAAGGGCGTGGCCGAGAAGCTGGTGGTCAAGCCGGGCAGCCCCAAGAGCGTCTACGACTTCATCAAGGACGCGCACGAGGCGGGTGTGAAGTTCTACTGCTGCTCGCCCAACCTCGACCTGTTCAACATGACCAAGGACGACCTCATTCCCGAGTGCTCCGGCGTGGTCGGCGGCGCTTACATGATCGAGGAGATCATGGAAGGCGATTGCAAAGTTTTGACTTACTAGGGGATTGGTGAGTGGCGGATGGCGAATGGTGATGGCAACCGACCATTCGCCATCGGCCCTTCGCCACTCACGTCATTGGCGAGGCCGCTATGGCAGATGGCACGACATCGAGAGTCCAGGATTTCATCGGCGATCCCGTCGGTGAAGCGCCGGCCGTGCCGCGGGCGAAGCTCGAGGAGATCTTCCAGGATCTCCAGGCCGACATGCGCTTTGATCACGAGCTCAACGGCTGTTTGAATTGCGGCATCTGTACCGCGACGTGTCCGGCCGCCCACTACTACGATTTCTCTCCGCGCGAGATCGTTCAGCTGCTGTGGACCGAGAACCTGGAAGGCATCTACGATGCCATGCAGGAGAAGATATGGTCCTGCGCGCAGTGCTACACCTGTGCTGCACGCTGCCCGTTCAAGAACTCGCCCGGTGGTCTCGTGATGCTGATGCGCGAAGTCGCGATCAAGCACCAGATGCAGAGTGCGAAGGACGTGCTCAGGCCGTTCAGCCGCGTGATGTTGAAGCTCGTCTCCACCGGCAATCAGCTCGCGCCCGATATGATCAATCCCAGCCATTTCGCAGACTGGGGCCCAAACATCTCCAAGGTCGATGCGCCGTTGAAGCTGCTGCGCAAGGCGATCCCGATGGCAACGCTGAACACGACGGAGACGGCCTGGGAAGTTAACCTGAAAACATCGGTCGAACTCTACACGATCTGGGAGATGACGGGCGTTCTCGATCAGCTCGAAGGCATCGACCAGAACCTGTTCGACGTCATTACCGACATCATGGACGAGAAGCGCGAAGACTGGAAGGACTTCCAGGAAGAGCAGGAGGACAGCGATGACTGATAGCCGCACACCGCCGCAGGGCGAGAAGTTCACCGGCCACGGCAACGAATGGCGGCCATCCAACCTCACTCCGACGGAAGCACAGCGTGCCACCGCGTGGGTGGAGCAGAAGATCGACAAGCGGTCGATGCTCACGACCACGGATCGGGTCGAGGATGTGCGCGATGCGATGTGGCAGCTCGAGAAGGACGGCCAGATCGTCGTCCATCGCGTTGGCGAGCAACACCGTCCGGTGATCGCCAAGACTCTCTACGGCTGGGACAAGAAGATCCCGACGACGCAGCTGTGGCATCACAAGAGCTGCGGCCAGTGCGGCAACATTCCGGGCTATCCGGTGTCGCTGCTGTGGCTGATGAACAAGATGGAAATCAAGTATCTCGACGAGACCGACCAGACCAGTTGCACGGCGTGGAACTACCACGGCTCCGGCATCGGCAATCTGGAGAGCCTTGCCGCCGTATTTCTTCGCAATTTCCATCAGGCTTACGTATCCGCCAAGGCACAGGGCCTGCCGGAGGGCTACTACTACCCTCTCGTTCACTGCGGCACCTCGTTCGGCAACTACAAGGAGGTTCGCGGGTATCTGATCCACTCCGCGAAATTGCGCGAGAGTGTGACGAAGATCCTGGCCAAGCTCGGCCGCCTCGTCGACGGGAAACTGCTGATTCCCGAGGAGGTCGTGCACTACTCCGAGTGGCTGCACGTCATGCGCCAGGAGATCAAGAAACATCAGGTGATCGATGCGTCGCACGTGCGCGCCACGATCCATCCGGCGTGCCATGTCTACAAGATGGTGCCGGAGGACGCGATCTACGACGAGAGCGTCCTCGAAGGAAACCGCGTCGCAGTTTCCACCGGCCTCGTGCAGGCGATGGGCGCGCAGGTGATCGACTACAAGACCTGGTACGACTGCTGCGGTTTCGGTTTCCGCCACATCATTTCAGAGCGTGAGTTCACGCGCTCTTTCGCTATCGACCGCAAGATCCGTGTCGCCGTCGAGGAGGCGAAGTCCGACGTGATGATTGGTCACGATACCGGCTGCATCACCACGCTCGACAAGAACCAGTGGATCTCCAAAGCTGCCGGCGAAGGCAAGGCTGTCGAGCTACCCGTCATGGCCGACTGCCAGCTCGCAGCGCTTCTCTGCGGCGCCGATCCCTACAAGATCGTGCAGACGCACTGGCATGCCTCCCCGATCGAAACGCTGCTGGAGAAGCTCGGGATCGACTGGCGCGCGAAGAAGGTCGAGTTCGAAGCGTACCTTAAGCAGATCCAGACCGGCGCCGCAGACCAGCTCTACGATCCGCGTCTGCGGATCACGAGCGGCCCGGGCTTCAAGCCGGTCAAGCGCGAAGTGATTCCGCCGCCGCCTAGTTGATCTCGCTGGGGTCAGACCCTGCGGGTCTGACCCCACGACGCAACGACGACATGACTTGCGGGGCAGACCCGCAGGGCCTGGGCCCAATGGAAATCCAATGACCAAACCCATCCTCATCGTCGGCGGCGGACCGGCCGGCCTCGCAGCGGCACACGCTGTGTCGAGCGTCGGACATCGCGCGGTGCTGGTCGAAAAGACCGCGATCCTCGGCGGCGCGCCGATCCAGTCGGGTTACGCGAAGCTCGTACCGTCAGGCCTCTGGGCCAAGGACGCGATCGGCGGCATGGTTCGCCGCGTGGAAGCGAATGGAAACGTCGAAAAGAAGCTCGGCACCATCGTGAAATCGTTCAACGGGGATCCCGGCAACTTCGTCGCCGAGCTGTCTGACGGCACGCGCGCAGAAGTCGGGTCGGCAATCCTGACGACCGGTTTCACCCACTTCGACAGCGTCAACAAGCCCGAGTGGGGTTTCGGTACGTTTCCCGATGTGGTGACGACGACGCAGGTCGAGCAGATGATCTCGAGCGGCAAGGGCGTGCGCTGCCCTTCCGACAACCGCAAGCCTAAACGCGTCGCGATCCTGCTGTGTGTGGGCTCGCGCGACCGTCAGATCGGCCGGGAGTGGTGCTCCAAGATCTGCTGCACCGTGTCGGCCAACATGGCGATGGAGATCCGCGAGGAGCTGCCGGATTGCCACGTCTACATCTACTACATGGATATCCGCACGTATGGCCTCTACGAGACCGATTACTACTGGCGCAGCCAGGAGGAGTTCAAGGTCAAGTACATCAAGGCGCGCATCGCCGAGGTGACCAGCGACGGGAACAAGCTGATCGTCAAGGGTGAGGACACGCTGGTGAAGCGTCCGATCACTATTCCATTCGATCTGGTGGTTCACGCGATCGGCATGGATCCCAACGTCGACAACATGACGCTTTCTGCCGTCTTCGGCGTCGACCTGCACAAACAGGGCTTCATCGCACGCAAGGACACCTATGGTGTGATGGGCGCGACATCACGTGCGGGCGTGTTCGTGGCCGGCGCCGCCATCGGTCCCGAGACGATCGACGACAGCATCGCGCAAGCCAATGCCGCTGCACTCAACGCCATCGCCGCTGCAGCCGGTGTCGACCTGCAGGCGGCGGAGTAGGCTCAACTATGGCGAGCTTGGCGACCAGATCTTTCATATCCCCGCAACGGCCGGTGCTGGAGCTTTCCGGTCCTAAGCTGCGTATAGCTTATGAGACGCTGATCAATGCCTCGGAGGCGGTCGGCGGGATCGAGCAGTTCGTGGAGGCCGTCAAGCTCAAGTCCAAGGTGTTCCACGATCTGCTTGGTGACGGCAAGGCGTCGACGGTCGACCGTGGCGCGTTCGAGCAGCTGGTACAATTGATGGCGACAGTTCGCCGGCGTCTCACCCGCTTGATCGACGGCCAAGGCTGGGCCAAGGTTCAGGTCGCGATCTCTGTCCTGCTCGACGGCGCCACGGATACGACAATCGCCGACAATCGCATCGCTGCCTTCGTCAAGACGTTTCCTGACGGCAAGGAAACGCGCTTCATCCGCGATCTGGCTGCCGAGATCCTGCACAACGTGATGCCCGAGCACTATCCGTTGATGCAACGGTGGGTGTGGGACACCAAAACCAACTCCGGCGTCATCCGGGAGATCTGGCACGGTGACGACGTAGACCACATGGTTATCGACGTCGCCGATGGCTATGAGACGTTCCTGATGCTACGCGAGGAGCTGTCACAGTTTCTTGCCGACAACGGTGTCTTCCGCGACATGCTGTGGCACGTCGATCTGCTGTGCGGGCAAGTCTACGGCGACTACATCAACGCGCAGGGAGGCGCTTGGCTGAAGACCGAGTTCGGCTCCGACAGTGATCCGCTCGAGCACACCCGCCGCATCATGGGGCTCGATCGCGTCGCGGGAAAGCGTGCCGGCAAGGACAAGACGATCGATGGGGCCGCAGAGACGGTGCCGCCTACCAAGCTTGTTTCCTGAGGACGGCGCGCTATGCCAATCCACGAAAAATCGCTGATCCGGCCCGAGAACATCAAGACGAACGACAAGCTCGTGATCGAGGGCGTCGACGTGTCCGGGCATTGGTCGACCTTCATCACGTCGCGCGTCATCACCGATTACAACGAGGCGATGGAAGAAGAGATCGCCGCACTCCCAGGTGGCGAGCACATCCACCGCTGCTGGCAGTGCGGATCGTGCACCAACTCCTGCACCGTCAACGCCGTCGAGCCACGCTTCAATCCGCGCTACTGGATCTACCTGATCCGAACGGGCATGGAATCGGAACTGCTGCGCGACAAGGATCTCATCTGGCAGTGCGTGTCCTGCAACAAGTGCACCTATGCCTGCCCGCGCGACGTGTTCCCGGAAGGCGTGATGAAGGCGACGGCCCACTGGCTGGAGCTGAAGGGGCACACGCCCGAAAGCCCCTCGACCACGTTCGACAAGATCTTCACCGAGGAGATCGTTGCGCACGGCAAGATCGAGGACACCAAGGTCCTCATGACGTTCCTGAAGCGTACGAAGCAGCCGTTGATGCAGGACTGGCTTGTGCAGATCGGCCGCAACATCGCGATGCGCCTGCCCGTGAAATGGGGGCTGAGAAGCGCCTGGAGCTTCGTGTTCCATCCGAAGACGCGTGGCTGGAAGAAAGCCCAGGCGGCAATAAGCGACTACATCATCGAAAAGGAAACCGAGCACAAGAAGGCGCTTCGTAGGTTGGGTTAGCAGAGCTGAGCGCTGCGTAACCTGACGTCTTCATTGCGTGTCGCCAAAGGCGTTGGGTTACGCTCGGCAGTGCCGAGCTGACCCAACCTACGGAGGGGCGGAGAGGGAGAAGAGAGAATGGTCGACATTACGGAACGGGCCAAGAAGCTGCGCGAGGTCGCGTACTACCCGGGCTGCGCTCTCGAAGGCTCGGGCAACGGCTACGACGTCTCCACGCGCGCAATCGCGTATGAACTCGGCCTGAAGCTCCGCGACGTGAAGGACTGGAACTGTTGCGGCGCGATGGAGGTCAAGAATATCGACCCCAAGATCCAGACTTATCTGTCGTCGCGCGTGCTCAGCCAAGCCGTCAACAAGACCGGTAACAATGTCGTGATGGCGCCCTGCAACGGCTGCTATCACAACCTCAAGAAGGCCGAGTACGATCTCGAAAACGACGCCGGCTCGCGCGAGGTCGTCGACAAGCTGTCGGCGAAGGCCGGGCACAAGACCTACGAGGCAGGTCAGGCCGAGACCATCCATGCGCTCGACTGGATCAAGGATACGATCGGCGAGGAAGGCTTGCGGCAAAGGACCAAGGGCCGCCTCGCCGGGATGAAGATCGCGAACTACTACGGCTGCATGTACGTTCGCCCACGCCACATCTTTCCCGAGAAAGACAAGGGGCCGGGGAGCGAGAGCACATCCAAGCCGCACTTCATGGATGATCTTCTCGCGGCGGCTGGCGCCGAGAACGTCGAGTTTCCCTTGAAGACCGCCTGCTGCGGCGGCGCGCATACCCTGTCGGACTCCGATATGTCCACCAAGCTCGTGCTCAACATCCTGCAGGCAGCCGAGGCATCCGGCGCGGAGGTGATCGCCACGGAATGCCCGACCTGCCATTCCGGGCTCGAGATGCACCAGATCCGCGCCGAGAAGCGTTATGGCAAGAAGACCAACGTGAAGATCCTCTATTTCACCCAGCTTCTGGGGCTCGCGCTCGGTATCAAGCCCCGCAAGCTCGGCATCCAGACCAACATCTCCGACAGCCTCGACTTCATCCACGAAAAGGGGCTGACTTGATGACGTTCGTCGAGATCGAGACGCGGATCGAGGAGATCGCGGAAGGGGTCGTTTCGCCTCCCTCTGTTGCTGCGGCTGAGCTGCTTGCGCTCGGCGAAGGGGTGCTCATGCGTTGGATTGCAGCACGGGGCGAGGCGCCTACACAGGAAACCAAGGAAGGCTTCCGGCTTCTGGCGCTGCATCGCCAGGGCGCGAAGGGCGATCCGTCGTTCAACGCGTGCCGCGAGACCGCCCGCGAGCTGGTCTACCACTACAATCTCGTTACGCACGAGCCCGACCACCCGGATACGGCCAAGCGTGTTCGCCTCGCCGCGATGGTCGCCAAGCATCTCGCGCTGTTCGTCGGCGGCAAGCTGGAAGTCGCAGGGCTTGGCGAATTTTGCTGGGCGGCAAAACCCGTCCGAGCAGCGGAAACGACGAATTAGACCATTGCACACGGCAAGAACCGGCCCACACTCACCACTCACCACTCACCAAACGGAGCGCCCCATGCCCGTCGTCAACAACTGCGATATCCCCGACGCCCTGCTCTACGATGTCGACAACCATATCTGGTTCGTCGAGATGGGCGACGGTACCATCAAGCTCGGCATGACGAGTGTCGCAACGGCGATGGCTGGTCAGCTGGTCGCGTTCACGCCGAAGAAGGCAGGCCGCTCGGTCGACGCCGGCAAGAGCTGCGCGACAGTCGAAAGCGGCAAGTGGGTCGGCCCCGCGAAATCGGCCGCCGCTGGTGATGTCGTCGCGGTCAACACCGATCTCGTCGCCAACCCGCAACTCGCCAACACGGACCCTTACGAAAAGGGCTGGTTCATCATACTGAAGCCCACCAACTGGGACGCGGTCAAACCGACGTTGACGCTGGGCGCGCAGGTCACCGCGAAGTACGAGGCCAAGATGGCCGCCGATGGCTTCGCCGGTTGCCCGTAGGTTCCAGAGCCTCGAGGCGATGCGGGCCGAAACCCCACAGGGTTGGCTGACGAACCTCGAGGGGCGCTACTGACCCGTGAGAGCTTTCGCCATCATGGCCTCGATCGAGGCGCGGTTGGTATCGCCGATCGAGCGGCCGACCTCGACCGCGCCCCTGAACACGATGAGCGTGCTTTGTTTCTGCGCGTTGAAGCGCCGAAGGGCATCTTTCTGACGGTCGAAGTCGATCTCGAGGTGTACGAATTCCTTGAAGCGGTCGCTCATCGCGAGGTCCTCGACGATCGGCGCTTGCACCCGGCAGACCGGGCACCATGCGGCGGCGATGTCGACCAGTATCGGTTTGCCGGCCTTTTGCGCGGCTTCGAATGCGCCATCGGTGAATTTGTCGCCGCCTGCCAGCAGCGGCGAGGCAGCAGCAAGCGTGCACATCGAGGCCAAGCCAGCAAGCAGAACCGCACGTCGTGAGATGCTCATCGGTTCCTCGATTCGTCAGAGGTGCCCGCGCTCGTCGGCGCGAGCTCGGCTCAGATCTCGTCCATCAGGATCTGCTCCAAGCGCTTCATGCCGTAGTATCCTCCCGTTACGATAGCGGCAAACGTGAGGAACGAGCCGAGTGCCAGCGTCGAGATGCCCGTGATCGCTTGTCCGACGGTGCAGCCTAGCGCCATCACACCGCCGATGCCCATCAGCATGGCGCCGAACAGGCTCCGCTTGGTGTCGGCCAAATTCGCGAATGTCGTCAGCTGGAAGCGGCCCATCGACTCGGCAGCTATGAACGAGCCCAGGATGGCTCCGAACACCGTCGTGACGCCGAAGCCCGGCATCATGCCGGCCGTAAACCGCTTAAGCCACTCGATCGCATCGGCCGTAGGACGCACATAGGTCAGCGAGATCGGTGCCATCGGGCGATCGGCCAGTTCGTCGAATGCGAGCCCGGTCAACGCCCATCCCGCAATCGCACAAAGCCCGATGCCGATGCCGGAGATGACGTGGACTTTCGATGTCCGGAAGCTCTCGTCCATGAAGCAATAGAACAACATGGCGCCGGCGATGACGGCTGCGATCACGAGATTGATCGTCACGGGGTTGGCGGGCACGATCACCCCCACGATGTTGCCGAGGGCCTGCGTCTTGGCCTGTGTTGCACCAAGCCCGATGACGGTCATCCGCTCGAGGAAATCGCGCACGGGGCCCAGCAGACCGCCGATGGCGATGTAGGCGAACAGTCCCATCACGACGAGCGTCAGCAGCGATCTCAAGTCGCCGGCGCCGACACGCGCGAGATTGCGGCTCGCGCACCCGCCGGCAAAGACCATGCCGTAGCCGAACATCAGGCCGCCGAGAATGTGACCGAGCCAATTCAGATTGGCGCCGAGGTACATCGACTTCGACAAGGCGACGGCGCCTGCTGCGTCGAGCAACTGTGCACCGATGATCGCTGTCGCGCCGGCCAGGAGCCATGCCCTGAAGCGACGATAGTCGCCGAACGACACGATGTCCGAGATCGAGCCCATCGTGCAGAAGTTGGTCTTGAACACGATGTAGCCGAAGACCATGCCGATCATCAGCCCACCGAGCGCGAGCCAGACCGGCGCATTGCCCGCAATCGTCTCGCGCAGTCCCCCCACCACATTCCTCCATCGATTGTTCTGCAGTTCCCCCGCAGCTTACGCACGAACGTCGGCTCGATGCTCGGTGGCGCACCTGTTCAATCGAGCTGACCGCTTGGCGTAGCGCAAGGTCTAGCGTACATCAGTACATTCGCATATGGAGGTGTTATCGCCAAGTGGTCGGCAGGACACTCGGTTCGGCAGGACGGGCCCCGCCCTTATCGCCCGCTCGATACCGGCGAAGCGCGATGCAGAATGGCATCGTGTTGCTCAACGGGAGGATGGGAATGCAGAACTTCTTGCCCTGGCATGGGCTCGCCGGCGGTGTGCTCATCGGGTTGGCAGCGGCTTTCTATTTTCTCGTAAACGGTCGCGTCGCCGGCATATCCGGCATCGTCGAGCAGGCGTTGCAACCAAGAGTGCGCGGCTTCGCTCAGAGTATCGCCTTCGTAATCGGCCTGCCTCTCGGTGCCCTGGTCGTCGCTCTCTTGGCCCCTGGACTTGTGCCGGAAGTCAAGCTTGGCGGCAGTACCGGTGTGATCGTTGCTGCGGGGCTACTCGTTGGTCTAGGTGCTCGCATCGGCGGCGGCTGCACATCGGGTCACGGTGTGTGCGGTTTGCCGCGCTTCTCGATCAGGTCGATCGTTGCGACGGCGACCTTCATGGTGGTTGCCGCAGCGACGGTGTTCGTCGTGCGGCACGTGATTTGAGGGGGCCGCCATGCAAGTCATCGCAGCATTGATCGCAGGGGCAATGTTCGGAGCCGGTCTCACGATCGCGCAGATGGTCGACCCGCAGAAGGTTCTCGATTTCCTCGATGTCGCAGGTATGGCCAAGGGCACCTGGGACCCGACCTTGCTTATGGTTTTCATCGGTGCGTTGCCGACGATGTTCCTGGCCTATCAACTCCGGGAGTTGCGGCTCTCTAAGCCAGCGTTGGCTGCCTTCTATTCCGTGCCTCAGCGCAGTGACATCGACGCCCGCCTCGTCGGCGGCAGCGTCGTGTTCGGGATCGGCTGGGGATTGCTCGGCGTTTGTCCGGGGCCCGCCGTAACCGCGCTAGCGCTTGCCGGCTCGCACCTCGCCGACGTCGGACTTTTCGTGGCGGCGATGCTCGCGGGGATCGTTTTGTCCTGGCTGTTGGCGCACACGAGAGACGCCGCAGATACCGCTTCAACCGGTTCGGCAGGCTCTCAGGCCTAAAGCGGCGATGTTTCCCGCGTCGGGTCTGGTCAGTTCTGCACGAAGCGGTAGGCGGTGCCGGCGCGCTCCACACGGCCAAGTCCGGGCCAGGGCAGATGGTAGCCGACGAGCGGGATCTTGTCGGTGACCAGCATGTCCAGCAGGCGTTTGCGCGAGGCGATCGCGCGGTCCTTGTCCCAGTCCGCTCCCCATGGCCAATCCGGCCGGGCGAAAGAGATTACAGGCTCGGTCAACGCATCGCCGCCGATCATCAGCTGATCGGAGCCCGAGCGCAGGTGTACGCAAACGTGTCCCGGCGAATGACCGGCGCTGTCGACGAGCGCCAGGCCGGGCAGGATCTCGGTGCCAGCCTTGGTGATCTCGATGCGATCGCCGAGTTCCTTCAACCGCCGTTGCGTACCGATGGCGCCGCCGCGCACGGCCTCGGGCACCGTCGTCTCGACGCCGGGCTTCAGCCAGTAATCGCGCTCGACCGCGGGCAGGAAGTGCTTTGCCTTCGGGAACATCGTGCCGCCGTCGAGCGGGTCGATCACGCCCCAGAGGTGATCGGGATGAGCATGCGTAAAGACGACGTGCGTGATGGCATCGGGTTTGATGCCGGCCTTATCGAGATTGTCGGCCAGCTTGCCGCGCGTCGGCGCGAAGTCCGGCCCCGAGCCAGCGTCGATCAGGATCAGGGCGTCGCCGAGCCGCACGAGCGTGACGTTTACCTGCAGCGGGAAGTCGCCAGGCGTTCTGCCGGACGGCTTCAGGGCGTCCGCGATTTCGGCAGAACTGCGATCCGGGAGCACCCAGCCGAGCGGAGCCGACATGGTTCCGTCCGACAGCAGGGTGACCTCGGCTGCGCCGGTCCTGAAACGATGCGGCGCGGCTTGAGCGGCCGCATGAGGGGCACCGAAAGCGCCGGCGACCGCGAGCGTACAAGTACCGGCCAGTATTTGCCGGCGCGTGGGGTGATGCAATTCGGCAGTCGGCAACTGGGGCACGTGCATCTCACCCTACCTTGATGTAGACGAAGCCTTTGGTCTGCAACTCGGCCAGGGATGCGACACCCGAGGGGACCTGCTTGATGAAGGCGTCTTTGCGCGCCTTGGCCGGGGCGATCTTGTTGCGCTTGAAGGTGATCTGGCAGAGGTAGACTTCGACGCCCAACTTCGCGAGCCCCTGGAAGCGCTCGAACAGCGCCGGTTCGGGCGCGTCCTTCGTCCACGGCGTGCCTTCGTAGTCGTCGATGAACGGCTTGATGCCTTGACCGTGTGCGACGATCAGGATCTTCGCCATGAACGGATCGTAGTCGTACACCGAGAGATGATTGTCGATGTTCGTGATCATCTGGCCGATGCGGCCGGGATCGCCGAAGTCGCAGTGGTAGACGCAGGCGATCTCGGTTTCCTTCTTGACCGTCCTGAGATCGAGCGTCTGGGCCTGAGAAGCACTCGCCTGAGCCGCCAACGCGCCGCCTGCGACCGCGATACTCGCAAGAACGTCCCTGCGCTTGATATCCGTCATCGGCTCTCTCCCATGTCGCGATGTCAGACCCTCAGGGGTAGACACATTGGCTCATGCCTAATCGGCACCGACGATCTTGATGCTGTCGAGAGCCTTGGTGGAGACCACCTTCCTGCCTTCGATATGCTTGGCGACGACGTCCCAGATGGGCGGGCCTTCGGTTCCCTGATTGATGCTGGCCCAGCCGGCGACGACGTACTCGTGACCCGCGTCGATCGGCTTGCCCGTCTTGATGAGGCGCATGTCTGAGATGCGGCTTCCGACCTTTTTGGATATGTCGATGGTGTAGCCGAGCCCGCCCGAGCGCACCATGTCGCCGCCCTGCTGGTAGTAAGGATCGGGATGGAAGATGTTGTCGGCCACGTCCTCGAGAATTTCCTTGAGCCGCTCGCCGGTCATCTTCATGCGATAGCACGCGGGATAGGTCATTGCAGTGCCGTTGGTGATGTCCTCGAACGTGATGTTCTCGCCCGGCAGCACGCTCGTGCCCCAACGGATGCCGGGCGACAGCGCGATTTCGGCATCGCGCTCGGCGAGGATCGCGTCGCAGATCACGTTGTCGAGCGTGCCGTCGAAATTCCCGCGCCGGTAGAGCAGGCTTTCTGTGCGGCCCAGCACGCGTCCCAACTCCTTTGCAAAAGGCGCGCGATGCTTCTCGATCAGTGCGGCCATCTCGGCGTCGGGTTTGATCGCGTCGGAGAACACGGGGATCAGCCGATAGCGAAAACCTTTGATCGCCCCGCCTTCGCCGGACTTGCTCTTCACGTCGAGATCGAGGCGGGAGACGAACTTGCCATGCGAGCCCGATGCGACCATCAGCGTGGTGCCGACTTTTGTCACGCGCGGGACGGCATCGTGGGTATGGCCGGTCAGCACGACGTCGATTCCGGGGACTTCCTGGACCAGCTTGCGGTCGAGATCGAAGCCGTTGTGGGAGAGCAGCACGACGAGATCGGCGCCCTTGGCCTTTACCGCGGCTACCTCGTCGCGCAGCTCGCGCTCACGGATGCCGAACGTCCACTTCGGGATCATCCAGCGCGGGTTGGCGATCGGCGTGAATGGGAGCGCCTGTCCGATGACTGCGATCCTGACGCCGCCGCGCTCGAAGATCTTCGAGCCCTCGAACACCTTGTCCTCGAACTCGCTGTCGCGAATATTCTGCGCCAGGAACGGATGCGGCAGCTTGTCGACGATCTCCTTGACGCGCGCCTCGCCGAGCGTGAACTCCCAGTGCCCCGTCATCGCATCGGGGCGGAGAAGGTTCATGGCGTCGACCATGTCCTGTCCCTTGGTCTGGAGGGACGTCCAGCTGTTGGTCCAGGTGTCGCCGCCGTCGAGCAGAAGCATGCGATCACCGCGTGCGGCCCTGATCGATTTGATCACGGTGGCGATGCGATCGAGGCCGCCCATCCGGCCGTAGCTTCCGGCCAACTCGGCGAAATCGTCGTACGTGTGGGCATGCGCCTCGGCGGATTTGTCCGAGAGGTTGAATGCCTTGCGGAGTTCCGCGCCGACCAGATGGGGTACGACGCCCTTCGCCTGGCCGACACCGATATTGAGCGATGGTTCGCGGAAATAGATCGGCACGAGTTGGGCGTGAATGTCGGTGACATGGACCAGCGTCACGTTGCCGTGTGGCTCGAACGCCAGGAGTTGCTCCTGGTCGAGCCGGCCTTGTGCCGCAAGCCGTCTCAGAGGGAGCCCGGTGCCCGCGCACAAGGTGCCGGCAGCGACCGTTGCCGCGAGAAAATCACGCCGCGTCAGCACTTGCTTCCATCCCTTCGGGTGCGCCTGGGACGCACCTCGTTTTGCTCCTGGACGGTTGTTGCACCATCAGGGAGTTCAGAACCAACGTTTCGGCCTTGCATCAAGTGCTGGCCGCAGCGTCAGCCGACGGTGACCTTGTGCTCGGACTTGTAGACCGAGCCATTGTCGTCCTGCCACGTGAACTCGAAGGTGCCGCTCTCGGGGACCTTGACGAAGAACGCCTGGTAGGGATTGGCCGAAATCGCCGTATGCCAATCGGCCTTCATGATTTCCCGGCCGTTGAACTTCGCCACGAACTGCTTGATGATTCGACGCGGTACGGGCGTTCCGTTCGCGTCCTTTCGCAAGCCTGTCTCCATCTCGTGACTGATCAGCGTCTTGACCTCGATCACCTCGTCCTTCTTGGCGGTGGTCGGCATGCGAACGCGAGGGGTGGGATTGGACATGGTGCTCGTCCTCGTCGAATAGGGGCGGTCGAATAGGGGCTATCGTCTGGTGGTCGGCTGGCGAGGGCTCGAAGCCGTCAGCCGCCGCAGCCGCCGATGGTGACCTTGACTTCCTTCTTGGCCGTGTAGAGTCTCCCGTCCGACATTTCGGCGACGGCCACGATGTTCTGCGTCTGCGCAAGCCGGATGCGGATCTGGGCCGAGGCCTTCGGGCTCATCGGCGTGAAGTAGAAGTTCGCGATCGCCGGGTTCGGGTTGCCGTCGGCGTAGAAATGGACCGCCTTGACGTAGTCCTTTTCGGACATGGGGCTCTCGACCTCGAAATTGAGCGGCACGACGAGGCCGTTCTCTGCAATCGTCGGCAGGTCGAGTTTGATTTTTCCGGCGGCTATCGGTTTGTCGCCGTAGAGCTTCTTGATTTCGGCAACGACGTCTTCCGGCTTGGCCAGCGCGGCCGACGGCAAGAGCGCGGCGGTCGCGATCGTTGTTCCAGCGGCTGCAACGAAATCGCGCCGGGTCTGAGACCCCAGGATGCTCGCCATCTCTTTAACTCTCCCTGTATCGCCTCGGTCGGCGTTGCCTCGGTCGGCACCCTGCTTCGAGGGTGGCTTGCTTCAATGCATTAGCATATGAGCCACTTGCAAAATAGTCCCAGCGCGCCGGATTTCTCGTCCTGAGGAGGGATGAGGCGAGGCGT
>CAMDMH010000016.1 GCA_945901835.1 Devosia equisanguinis
CCGCGCCCCGTTAGGCGTGACGCCCCGCTGTGGCGCCTTCGTCGGCTCCTCCGTGCAGCGCGGCTCGCCTGAGCACGTGCAACCGACTTTGCATCGGAGTGACGTGCGAATGCAGTCCAGACCCGGCGAGCAACTTCCCGTCGAGATCACCAGCGTACGCCCGACGCACGAGCACGACTTCGTGCACGTCTGGCGGATCGCGCTGCCTTGCGCGCACCGCCCCGACATCGCATCGCATCGGCTCCCGCCGGCCACATACGTATTGCCCTGACAGGTGCCCCCGATGCTGCCACCGCCGCAGTTCATGCGGCCGGTCTCCTGCTCGAGGCATTGCCCGCCGACGCAGATCCGCCGCCGCATGATGAGCGTGTCGCCGAGACAGACGTTGTAGCCGCCCGCACTCGGCCCGCACTGCGCATCCGACGAGCACGCCTGAGCAAGCGCGTTGTCTGCCCCCGAAACTCCCAAAAGAAGAATGCCGAAGGCAACGACAAAGACGCTCGCCAACACGGCGCGTGCCGCATGCAAGACATTCCGAAACCGGCCCACCCCTCGCAACACTAGTCCCCCTCCCCCTCGTGGGGAGGGGACAGGGGTGGGGGGAAGGTAGGCGGAAGAAAAGCCAAGCAGCATGACAGCGACATGCACCTTCACCAAAGCATCTGCGCTCGCCCTGTCCGACATCCAGCCAACCATCATGCCAGACCCCACGTCGCCCTCACCGCCCGATATCGTAAGCCGCCAGCGCCGCCATATTGACGATCTCGTTGTCCTTCGCACCGAGCTGACAGATTTGCACCGGATGCGACAGCCCCACGAGCAGCGGACCGATCAGCGTCGCCCCGCCCATCTCCTTCATCATCTTCGATGCGATGGACGCCGAGTGGAACGCCGGCATGACCAGCACGTTGGCCGTATCCTTCAACCGGCAGAACGGATAGCGCGCCATGGCCTCCTTATTGAGCGCGACGTCAGCAGCCATCTCGCCGTCGTACTCGAACTCGACGCGACGCTCGTCGAGAAGCTCGACCGCACGCCGCGCCACGTCGGAACGATCGCCGCGCGGATGCCCGAACGTCGAATACGCGAGCAGCGCCACGCGCGGCTCCATGCCGAGCCGGCGCGCCACCTTGGCCGCACATTCCGCGATGTCGGCGAGTTCCTCAGACGTCGGCATGTCGTGCACGCTGGAATCAGCGATCAGCACCGCGCGCCCCCGTGACAGCATCAGCGAAACGCCGATCGGCCGATGACCGGGCTTCGCGTCGAGCACCTGCCGAACGTCCTCGTAGGCCGTGTACCAGTTCCGCGTCACGCCCGTGACCATGCCGTCGGCATGGCCCAGCGCCGTCATGCACGTCGCGAACACATTGCGGTCGTTGGTGACGAGCCGCATGCAATCGCTGAGCAGATAGCCCTTGCGCTGCAGCCGCCCGAACAGGAACTCGCCATACTCCTCACGGCGCGCATCGAGGCTCGTATCGTGCCGCTCGAAGGCATCGGTCAATTCGATGCCGGCCTCCTGGAATGCTTTCAGGATCGGCCCTTCTCGCCCGATCAGGATCGGTTTACCCAACCCTGCCTGCAGAAATGCGTTTGCCGCGCGCGCCACCTGCGGCTGCTCGCCTTCGGCGAATACGATGCGCTTGGGCTCGTTTTTGACGCGATCGAAGATCGATTGCAGCCAGCCCGCGACCGGATCGAGCCGCCCCGATAGCCGTGCGACGTAGGCATCCATGTCGATGATCGGCTTGCGCGCGACGCCGCTCTCCATTGCGGCCTTGGCGACGGCGAGCGGCACGTGCGTGATGAGGCGCGGATCGAACGGCGCGGGAATGATGTACTCCGGCCCGTACTTCACGTGACGCCCGTAGGCAGAAGCGACCTGATCGGGGACGTCGAGTTTGGCCAGTTCCGCCAGCGCCTTCGCGGCCGCGAGCTTCATCGTGTCGTTGATCTGCGTCGCTTGCACGTCGAGCGCACCGCGGAACAGAAACGGGAAGCCCAGCACGTTGTTGATCTGGTTGGGATAGTCGGACCGCCCCGTCGCCATGATGGCGTCATCGCGCACCTCTGCGACCTCTTCCGGTGTGATTTCCGGATCGGGATTGGCCATCGCGAAGATCATCGGCCGCTTCGCCATCGATGCGACCATCTCCTTGGTCACCGCGCCTTTCACCGAAAGCCCGAAGAACACGTCGGCGCCCGCCATCGCATCGGCGAGCGTGCGTGCCTTGGTGTTGGCCGCATAGGTCGACTTCCACTGGTTCATGCCTTCCTTGCGGCCCTCGTAGACCACGCCCTTGGTGTCGACGAGCAGGATGTTCTTGCGCTGCATACCCAGCGCGACCAGCATATCGAGGCACGAAATCGCAGCAGCGCCAGCGCCGTTGACGACGATCCGCGTATTCTCGATCTTCCGCCCGGTGAGTTCGAGCCCGTTGATGACGCCCGCCGCCGCGATGATCGCCGTGCCATGCTGGTCATCGTGGAACACCGGGATGTTCATCAGCTCCTTCAACTTCTGCTCGATCACGAAGCAGTCGGGCGCCCGGATGTCCTCCAGATTGATGCCGCCGAAGCTAGGGGCCAGATAGCGCACGCAGTTGATGAACTGATCGACGTCGGCCGTATCGACGAGGACGTCGATGCCGTCGATATCCGCGAACCGCTTGAACAGTGCGCCCTTGCCTTCCATGACGGGCTTGGAGGCGAGCGCGCCGAGATTACCCATGCCCAGGATCGCCGTGCCGTTGGAGATCACCGCGACGAGATTGCCCTTGTTCGTATACTCGTATGCGAGCGCCGGATTATCCGCGATCGCCTGCACGGGCACGGCCACGCCGGGCGAGTAGGCGAGCGACAGATCGAGTTGCGTTGCCAGTGGCTTCGTCGGCGTGATCTCGAGCTTGCCCGGCTTGCCCTGCGAATGAAACAGCAGTGCTTCCTCGTCGGTGAAGCGGGCGCGGGGAGATTTCGTGACCATGGCGAACCTTCTGATAGGCTGGAAACTGTCGAGTACCGGATCGAACCTGAAAGCGAAGCTGAAGCGGTTGTGGCGATCATCGCCGAGACCGAGAAGTGGGCCACGTCACGCGCCGCCTTGCAAGCGAGATCGCACCGCAACAAGCTAAATCGTCGCCTCATCAGAACGCGACGAGAAAAGTCGATCCAGGCCGACCGACCGGCCCCGCACACCGACTTTCGCAAAGCAAAAATTCACATCTCGATATGGGTGCGGCGCATGCATCGTGATATGCGGATCGGGTGGACCCATAGCGAGAGGACTTGATGGCGAGGGCTAAACCGATACGGCGAGGGGACGCGCTGGAGTTCGTCGCGGACGTGCTCGTCATCGGTGGTGGCCCGGCCGGCGTATGGGCAGCACTGACCGCGCGCGCCTCGGGATGCGAAGTGATACTCGTCGACAAGGGCTTTCTGGGCGCGAGCGGCGCAACGGCCCCCACCAACACCGAAACCTGGGCCGTCCCACCGGGCGCCTCGCGGCACGCAGCCATCGAGCGCCATATCGCCAAGACCCGCGGCATCTGTGATGCCGGTCACGTCGACGAGATTCTCGACCGGGCCTACGACGCGCTGAACCGGCTTGCAGGTTTGTCCTACCCCTTCCCCGCAGACGCCGGCGGCCGACCTTATGTCGGCAACCTCCGTGGTCCCGACTACATGCGCTTCATGCGCAAACGCGTGATCGGCGCGGGCGTACAGGTGTTCGATCACCACCCGGCCGTTTGCCTTCTAGGCGACGAGGACGGCGTCGGCGGCGCCCATGGTGTCGACCGTCAGCTCGGCACACCCTGGAGCGCACGAGTATCGACCGTCGTGCTGGCGAGCGGCGGCTGCGCCTTCGGCGAACGCTTCATCGGATCGACCGGCCTGACCGGCGATGGCCTGCTCATGGCAGCCGAAGCCGGCGCAATACTGACCGGAATGGAGATGTCGTCCCAGTATGCCGTCACCCCCGCGGGCACCTCGCTCAACAAGGGCATGCCGTTCCGCTTTGCAACGTTCTTCGATGCCGACGGCAACGAGATGGGTGAACTCGGCGACGACCGTCAGGTCACCATTGCCGCAGCGATGCTGAAAGGCCCTGTCTTCGCGCGGCTCGATAAAGCATCAATCGGCGAGCGCGATCTGCTGAGGCGCGGCCAGCCCAACTGCTTCCTGCCCTACGATCGAATGGCTATCGATCCGTTCCGCGAAAAATTCGAGATCACATTGCGCTGTGAAGGCACGGTTCGCGGCGCCGGCGGCATCCGGCTGACGAGCAACCGCTGCGACACCGACGTGCCCGGCCTCTACGCGGCCGGCGACGTAGCGAACCGGCAGGATCTGGTCGGCGCGATCACCGGCGGTGGCGGCCCCAACTCGACATGGGCGATCGCCAGCGGCATCATGGCCGGACAGGCAGCCGGCGACGAAGCTAGGCGAAAGCGCCCCACGCGTGACCACCGTTCGCCAGCGATACTCGCCACGACAGCCATGCGCTCTGCGCACCTCAAATCGAGCAGCCCCGCCCCCGCTGAAATCGTCACCGCGGTTCGCGCCCACATGCTGCCGCTGGCATCGAACTTCTATCGCACCGGTCAGGGCCTCGGCCGCTCCAGCGTTGCTCTCGATGAACTGTGGTCCGGCATGGCCCATGGCGATCGCGACGCCCGCCGATCTGCAGCGACGACCGACACCGTCAAGCAGCGCGAAGCGGCCGCTATGCTGGCGTGCGCCCGCTGGGCCATCTCGAGTGCGGTCGTCCGTCGCGACAGCCGCGGCATGCACCGGCGCACCGATTTCCCGGAGTTTCAGAAAGATGCGCCGCGACGGCTCCATGTGAAGGGTGTCGACACGGTCGTCGTCTCCAACGACGGCGCAACATGGAGCGCGCCCCGATGATCGAAATCGTATCCCTCTCCCGGTGCACTCAGTGCAACATCTGCGCCCGCGTATGCCCCTCGAACGTGTTCGACATCGTCCCGGACGCCGCCCCGAAGATCGCGCGCCAGGACGACTGTCAGACGTGCTACCTCTGCGAGATATACTGTCCGGAGGATGCACTCTACGTCGCACCGCACGCCGAAGGACCCGTCGCCATCACCGAAGAGGAAGTCGAGCGCCGCGGCTTGTTCGGCAGCTATTCGAGAGCGCTCGGCTGGCAGGACGGGCGGATGGGCGGCACCCGCGACGACACCACCTCCCAGCTCCGCGCTACCCTCGATCAGAGGAAGAAATCCGGCCCGTGAGTGGACGAGCGAGCAGAATTCTCCATGCCTGGGCTCAACGCCAGCGGCGACCACCGCGCCAGTGACGCCCGCCGACGAAGCCCGCCCGGCTGAAGCCAACCGGACGATAGGACCGATGCGACCGGTACGCGAACACCGGCGCATAGGAACGCCGATATGAATACACGGGCGCATAGGAGCGCCGATACGAATACACGGGCGCATACGCTGAGCCATAATACGGCGACGCGTAGGCGTAAGACGGCCCATAGTAGCCATAAGAGCGCGGATAGTACCCGTAGTGCCGCCGTTGCGATGCGACGCTTGCCGCAACGATACCGCCGATCAGAGCCGCCGCGACGATGCCGGCCCCGATCCCTCCTCCACGACGCCGCGCCTCGGCTTCCGGTGACAGCGCCACCGCGCCGGCCGCAAACACCAGCACCGACGCCCAAACTGCCAGCTTTCTCATTTCTTCCTCCTTTTGACAGGCGGCACATCGAAAACGGCCGCCGGCATCCGGGAATTCTCGCCGTTGACCCATCAACATAAGACCGCCGCTCGTACATACAAACGGCAGCCGGGAAAAAACGGTTGTTCCCGAAACCAGCGTACCCCGCGACGACGCCGGCATCCCCGAACGCATCGAGCCGCCCGGTGAGGGGCGGCTCGAATAATCTTCATCGTGACTGTCAGCGGATCAGCGCGAGTAGAACTCGACCACCAGGTTCGGTTCCATCACCACCGGGAACGGTACGTCGGACAGCACCGGCACCCGCACGAACTTGGCGGACATCTTGGCGTGATCGACCTCGAGATAATCCGGCGTATCGCGCTCCGAACTCTTGCTGGCTTCGAGCACCAGACCGAGTTCGCGCGACTTGTCCTTGACCTCGATGATATCGCCGACCTTGCAGCGATAGCTCGGGATGTTGACGCGCTTGCCGTTGACCTTGATGTGGCCGTGGCTGACGATCTGGCGGGCAGCGAACACCGTCGGCACGAACTTGGCGCGATAGACGACGGTGTCGAGACGGCGCTCGAGCAGGCCGATCATCTGCTCGGAAGTCGAGCCCCTGAAGCGGCGCGCTTCCTCGTAGATCTTGCGGAACTGGCGCTCGCCGATGCTCCCGTAGTAGCCCTTCAGCTTCTGCTTGGCGCGGAGCTGCTGGCCATAGTCGGAGAGCTTGCCCGCGCGGCGCTCGCCATGCTGACCGGGGCGCTTCTCACGCTTGTTGACCGGGCTCTTCGGACGGCCCCATATATTTTCGCCGAGACGGCGGTCGATCTTATGCTTCGCGTTGGCGCGTTTCGTCATTCCAGCACTCCTGTTTTTGACTGGGAGCGCCCCCTCCTCTATTCCAGCCGGCCAGCGTTTGGGCTGACTGGCGGAACCGACAGGCATCGGCCCTGAATGAGCCGCGCCGCGGGTGCGCAAATAAAACGCGGGCCCGATCAGGGCCCGCGCGGCAGATCACTATATCGGGCAGAGCCCCCGGTCAACGATCAACTGACCGAGTTGCCGCTACCTTTTGGCCGCTACTTCTTTGCAGGTGCGGAGGCCGGCGTCGCGACCGGCGCACCCGGCGCAGGCCCGCCAGCCGCGGCATCGGCCGGAGCGAACTGCGGACCGGCCTTCAAGTAGGCGGAAACCGCTTCCTTCACTTTGACCTTTTGCTCGGGCGTGCAGGTCGCGCGCTTGCCGACGTTCTCCTCGGCGACCTGGACGTCCTTGCCGTCCTTGCCTTCTTCGCTTTCGATGACCTTGAGCTGGCCGGTCAGCAGCATGACCGTCACCATGTGGAGCTGGTTCATGTACACGAACTGCGGCTCGCTCCACTTTTTCTTGATGGCCTCTCGCACCATCAGCGTGCGGAAGTTGGCCGCGTGCTCTTCCTTGAGATCGCAGACCTGGGCGTGTGCCGACAACCGGCCGACGCGAATGATTTCGCGTGCTGTCTCGAGCGGCACTTCCGCGGCCTTACGGTTGTTGCGGTCGATATCGACCGTCACGCCATTGGGCTTGGTGAACCTGTCCGGCGTGATGGCCCATGCATAGTCCATGAGCGTCTCGACGGATTTCTGGCCCATCTCCTTCTCCTGCGCCTGGACCCGCTGGTCCAGGAGCGCCGGGCTCGCCAGCAGCGCCACCGCCGCCCATCCTGCACTGAAGTGCTTACGCATCTCGATCGGCCCCTGTTCCGCCATCCGTTGGATGCCTGAAGTCAATTTTGCCGATCTACTCATGACTGGACTGCAAAGTGCAAGTCCGCTCATTGCAGATACCGGCGCTTGAACGCGTAACCCCGCATCGCGCAAAGCCACATGCCGTCATTTCCGCAGCTGTCTACCCGATCTCCGGGCAGCGCTTTCGCGGCTCGGCAAAGGCGCCCCGCAATCATCACGGCCCCCAACCGCGACGCCCCGGTGGTTCGGCTCCAATAAGGGCAACATCATGGCGTCTTGCGCCCCGGCCCTTTGCCTTTTGCGAACGTGGCGACAATGCCACGCAGTGTCCTGACCTCCAGCTCCGTCGCCCCCATCCGGGTGAACATCGAGCGCAGATTGTTGACCACTGTCGGCCGTTTGTCCGCCGATTTGAAAAACCCCTGCTGCTCCAGCTCGCTCTCCAGATGCTGGAAAAAGCCTTCCAGTTCCTGCTTGTTCGCAAGCCGGTCGTCGCCGAGGCGAAGCCCGGTCTCGATCGGGCTTTCGTACGTCGTGACGCGCCCCAGGCTCGCCCCACCGCTCCGCTTCGTCCATTCATAGCCGTGGATCAGAACGGCTTGGGCAAGATTGAGCGAGGCGAACCGGCTGTTCACAGGAATCATCACGATCGCATCGGCATTGGCGACTTCTGCAGTCTCCAATCCGTTCCGCTCGCGCCCGAACAGGAAGCCGCACCGCTCCCCGCGCGCGATTCGCGTAAACGCCTCATCGACGGCCTGCTCCGGCGTCAGCACAGGCTTGCGCAGGTCCCGCTGCCGCGCCGTGGTCGCCGCCACCCAGGTGAGGTCCCCCACCGCCGCATCGAGCGTCGGATAGGCGGCGGCATCATCGATCACGTAGTTCGCACCCGAAGCTGCGATCCGCGCCTTCTCCTGCGGCCATCCGTCCCGTGGAGCGACGAGACGCAACTCGTCGAGACCGAAGTTGGCCATCGCACGCGCCACCATGCCGATGTTGTCGGGTAGCTGCGGCTCCATCAGGATCACCGCGGGCGTCTTGCCCGAGTCCGCGACGGCCGAGCCCTGGATGTGCGCCCGCCGGATGCCATGCCGGTGCTTGCGAAGCACGCGACGCGCCCAGAACCAGTAGTTCTCGCCCGACCACGTCTTGGCCAGTGCCTCGAGCGCGGGCGTCGTAACGGTATCCTCGCCTTGCCCCGTCAACCGCACCCGGCCGTCGCCCACGATGATCTCGCGGTGACGCGCGATGTAATCGTCGAGGCTCGCGATACCCTGAACCTCGGTGCGGCGTTTGCACCCCGGACAGCTGGCCCAATCCGCCTCGCAGGCAAGCTCCGCGCAGTAGGTCAGGATCGGCTCTAGGCTCGCGCGATCGAGGCCCGGCACGCCGAACTCGGCGAGCGCCACGTCGATCGTCCGCTCGTGACAGGCGTGCACGATCGCCGAGACGGGCCTGCCGTCGCCGCTGATCCGCGGCTCGGCGTCGATGATTTCAATAGATTTCGGTCGCAAGTTTGCCGCGCTGCTCAAGCTTCAAGGGTGTTCTTATTCCACGAAGCCCCCATGCGATACAACGAGTTGTCGCAAAGGCACTCTTCCCCACTCGACAACTCGCGCCCGGATTGTATATCTTAGACATCTAACCAACTGTCGGCCGATCTTGCTGCGCCTCCATTGGCACAGGCGACGATGGCCCAAGTCGAACGCCGTATTCCGTCATATCCGGAGGAACTCGCGATGCTGACGCCAGAGGAAAACGAGCTACTGTGCCGCGTCGAAGGCGACGCGCCGATGGGCCGGATCTTCCGTAACCACTGGCTTCCCGCGCTGCTTTCCGAAGAAATCGCGGACCCCGACTGCGCACCGGCTCGCGTCAAGCTTCTCGGCGAGAGCCTCGTCGCCTTTCGCGACACCGACGGCCGCGTCGGCCTGATCCAGGAGGCCTGCCCCCATCGCGGCGCCTCGCTGTACTTTGGCCGCAACGAGGAATGCGGGCTGCGCTGCCTCTATCACGGCTGGAAGTTCGACGTGGACGGCAATTGCGTCGAGATGGCCTCCGAGCCGGCCGAGTCGAGCTTCTGCGACAAGGTCAAGATCAAGTCATATCCGGTGGTCGAAACCGGCGGTTTCGTCTGGACCTACATGGGCCCGCGCGAATCCATGCCCGAGTTCGCGCCTCCGGTCTGGCAACCCACGCCCGAGACGAACGTGGTCACCACCAAGGTGATCGTCGGCGCGAACTGGGCGCAGATGCTCGAAGGTTCCATCGACAGCGCCCACTCGTCCTCGCTGCACTCATCCGACATGGTGCCGGCCCGCGTGCCCGGCGCGCAGTCGACCGTCACGCAATGGCAGCGCCCCTCGACGGACAAGGCCCCGCGGCTGGTCGTTCAGCGCACGTCCTACGGCTTCCGCTATTCCGCGATCCGCCGCCCGATCAAGGACGCATCCACCCACGACTACGTGCGCACGACGCTGTTCGTGGCGCCTTATCTCGTGCACATCCCGCCCAACAACCTGCATCGCTCGTGCACGGTTCACGTGCCCCGCGACGACAATTCGACGACGTTCTATTTCGTCGCTTTCGGCAGCGACACGGTGCCGGCCCAGGAGGACTGGCGCAAGCTCCACGCCAACCGCGTCGGCTTCGATCTCGATGCCACCTATCGCAACACCCGGACCCACGAGAACGACTACAAGCAGGACCGGCAGGCGATGAAGCTCGGCAATTTCACCGGCATACCCGGAATTACCAACCAGGACATCGTGATGTGGGAATCGATGGGCCCGATCGTCGACCGCACCCAAGATCGTCTGGGTGCCTCCGACCTCGCCATCGTCGAATTCCGCAAGCAAATGGTGGAAGCCGCACGCACGGTCGCAGCGGGCGGTCCCGCCATCGGCACGACCGAGCCCCGGATGCCGCTCGCGAAACTCGCCTCGTTCGAGGGCATCGTGCCGAAAACGGCGGATTGGCGAACCCTCGGCGCCTCGCCCGAGGAGATCGCGCTCAATGCCAAGATGGCCAGCGGCGCGAAATCCCACGCAGCCGAATAAGCGGCCGTAGGGCGGATTAGCGCCGTCAGCGCGTAATCCGCCTCTGCGCCACGCGTTCTCGCCCCCTCACGGCTCTTGCATGCCGGCGGCTTTCACGATGCGCGCCCACTTCTCGATCTCGGCACGCTGGAATGCGCCGAGTTCTTCCGGCGTTCCGGGAAACAGCACCGCTCCCGATTGCGCGGACTGCTCCTTGAAAGACGGCGCATCGATCGCCGCGCGGAACAGGGCATTCAGCCGGTCGACCACCGGCCTCGGCGTCCCCGCGGGTGCGAACACCGCGGTCCACGCCCCCAGCTCGTATCCCGGCACACCGCTCTCCGCGATCGTCGGCACGTCCGGCAGTGTTGCGAGCCGCTTTGTGCTCGTCACGGCGATCGCGACGGCACGCTTGTCCTTGATGAACGTCATCCCCGTGTACATGTCCGTGAACGTGAGATCGAGGCGGCCGCCCGCGAGGTCCGTCATCAATTGCGGCTGTCCCTTATAGGGAACGTGCAGCATGTCGATGCCGGCCAGCAGCTTGAAGTATTCGCCACCAGCGCGGCTCGAGCCGTTACCGCTGCCGAACATCAGCTTGCCCGGCTCCTTCTTGGCGAACGCGACGATATCCTTCATGCCGGGCATGCCGAGGTCGCGCCGCGCGAGCACGACCAGCGCCCCTTGCCGGATGCCGGTGATCGGCACGAAGCTGTCGACGGGATGATACGGCAGGCTCTTGTAGACGCTGATGTTCGCCGCCTGCGTGGTCTGTGTCGACACCATCACGGTGTACCCGTCGGGCTTCGCGGCGGCAGCGAGCTGTGCGCCGAGCTGGCCTTCCGCGCCCGGTCGGTTGTCCACGAGCACCTGTTGGCCCGTTGCCGCCGTGATCTCCTTCGCCAGCGGCCGCGCCGTGAGGTCGGTTGCCGACCCCGATGCGAACGGCACGATGATGCGGATCGAGCGGGATGGAAACTCCTGCGCCGCGACGCCCCCGGAACAACCAACGGCGATGAACATCGCCAACAGACGAGCAATCATGAAGCGCCTCTCTTCACGCCAGCAGTGCCCCCGCCAGCTTTGCGATGTGATCCTGCGCGCGCCGCGAGTTCGGCGAACGCTCACCACCCATCACGCCTTCGAATACGTTCTCGCCGGCGAGCCAGCGCGCTTCGGCATCGGGCTTGTCGATCACGGCCATCACACCGGCGGTAAGCTCGATGCCGCGATCCGAGAGTCCGGCCGCACTCACGGCCGCGAGCAGCAGCGTGCGCGCCATCTCGCCTTTCTGCATCGCGCCCACGACGATCGGCACCTCGCCGGAGTTCTCTTCGAGCGCTAGCCGGCACGCCTCCGACGACATCGAGAACAGCGACCGGCAAGGGATCGGCCGCACGGGATAGACCCCGCACATGCCCTCGACCAGCAGCGGACACGGCGCCCGCTCGATGAACATCTGCTCCCGCGTCAAGTCGTGCCGCCGCGCAGCCTCGACCGCGATCTTCGACAGATCGATCCGTGCGGCAGCCGTGGTTGCGTTCTGCCTCAGCCACGCCGCGACCCTGAAAATCTCGGGTGCCGAGCACGTGACGAGCGCGCTGCAGCAGTAGTTGCACCCCTTGCGGCACCCCAGATCGACCCCGCGCACTCCTGTCGCAAGCGTTTTCTCCAGCAGCGTCTCGATCATTTCAGCCGCTTCGCCCGCGCGCTCCGGTCGCGCTGCATCGGTCAACCGCTCGTGCACCATCAGCGCAACGCCAAGAGCCTCCGCTTCGCCGAGTTCTGGACCGAGCCCGCGGGCCATCACCTTGGCGCCACGGTCGAGCGCATCGCGTTGCACTTTGCGGCGCTGTTGACGCGAAAGCTGAGTGCCTGACATGGCCGCTCCGTAATCTACCGCGGGCGAACATCCTGCGCAGCGGCTGCCGCCCCTGCCCGCTTTCGCACCATCTGCAATCCGATCGCCATGATCAGCACGGCGACGCCGCTGAGTTCCGGGAACGGCATACCACGCCCTGCCAGCGGTTTCATGATCGCGTCGATGATACTGGGAAACACGAGCAGCGTTCCGGCAAGCCAGAACAGCGCGGCCTCCACGCCGTTGCTCTTCGCCACGCAGCGCCCCTGTAACGCGAACCCATAGGCCGCGATGCCTGCCGACGAAGCCAGCGTGATCGTGACGATATCGACCCAGCTCCCGCCCTTCGGGATCTTCATCAGGAGGCCCACGCCATCGGGATCGAGCACGAACACGAACGGCAGCAGGAACGCGGGCATCGTGTATTTCCACGCCTGCAACGTCGTTACGTACGGATTGCCGCCGGTGATCGCGGCAGCCGCGAACGGCGACAACGCGGTCGGCGGCGAGACCTCGGACAGCACGGCGTAGTAGAAGATGAACATGTGTGCCGCATAGTCAGGTACCCCGAGCTTGATGAGCGCCGGAGCCGCGATGACAGCGCACATGATGTAGGACGCGGTCACCGGCACCGCGAGCCCGACCACCCACACGATCGCCGCCGAGTACAGCGCGGTCAGCAGCAGGTTGCCGCCGGCATAGCCGATGATGATGTCCGCAAACCGTTGCGCGAGCCCCGTCAGCGTCACCACGCCGACGATGATGCCGGCCGCCGCGCACGTCGTCGCGACGTTGAGCACGCCCGTGGTGCCTTCCTTCAGCGCTGCCGCCAGCTTCGGCGGCATCAGCGCCGTCTCCCGCGACAGGAAGCTGACCGCGATCGCCAGCACGATCGACCAGAACACCGCGAGCGTCGGCGAATAGCCCAGCAGCATGAACGCGATGATCGAGATCAGCGAGACGAAGTGGAACCAGAACCGCTTCGCGAGCAGCCAAGCCTGGCCTTCCGCCACCAGTCGCTCGCTCGCCCCGCCGTACTTCGCTGCGTCGAGTTCCACCATCACGAGGATCGCGAGGTAGTAGAGCAGCGTCGGGATCGCCGCCATCATGATCACGTCGAAATACGAAATCTTCAGGAACTCCGCGATCAGGAACGCGGCAGCACCCAGCACGGGCGGCGAGATGATCGCGCCGAGCCCGCCGGCCGCAAGGAGCCCGCCCGCCGCGTTCTTGTCGTACCCGGCTTTGTCGAGCAGCGGATAAGCGACCGTTCCGATTGCGACCGTCGTCGCCACGCCGGAGCCCGACGGCCCGCCCATCAGGAACGACGACAGCACCACGGCGCGCCCGGCCGAGTTGCGGCGCCCGCCCATCGCCGCGAACGAGAAGTCGATGAAGAACTTGCCGGCGCCCGAGTGGAAAAGGATCGCCCCGAAGATCGTGAACAGGATGATCAGGCTCGACGACACATCAACGGTGGTGCCGAACACGCCTTCGAGCGTCATATAGAGGTGCGCGACGAGATCGCCGAACGCGTAGCCGCGATGCGTCCACGGCGCCGGCAGCAGGTGACCGAACAGCGCGTAGAGAATGAAACAGATGGCAACTCCCGGCATGATGATCCCGGTCGTGCGGCGCGTTGCTTCGAGCAGCAGCCCGACGAACACGACACCGACCCAGACGTCGGTGTCCCTCGGCACGACGGCACGATCACCAAATGTGTCGCCTTGGCTCAGGATGTAACCGATCACGCCGATACAGGCTGCCGCCAGCAGCCAGTCCCACCACATCACGCGGTCACGGAAGCGCCGCGCCACCGGATAGAGTAGGAACGCCAGGAACATCACGCAGAACACGTGAACCGGCCGCATCACGTAGGCCGGCACGATCTCGTAGGCCGCATAGAGATGGAACAGCGAGACGAGGATCGCAAACCCGGCGATCGCCTTGCCGAGCCATCCGCCCAACCGGTTCGCAGCCCCTTCCTCCGCCTCGATGAGCTCTTCGACTTTCTTCTGAATAGAAGGGTCGGCCTCGACGCGCGCCC
>CAMDMH010000017.1 GCA_945901835.1 Devosia equisanguinis
ATCCTACGAATGGCGCTTCAATCGCCGCTTCGATCTGGCCAAGAACATAGAGCGCCTCGCCCGCGTTGCGGTCGCAACCGCGCCACGACCCTACCGGTCGATCGCCGCGGTCAGGCCGGCAGAGGTGATGACGGGGTAATCACGTCTGCTCTTGATTGGCTCGCCGCTTGTCTATTTCGGCTTCAGCCACGGCATCGAGTATATCTTGCGCCATAGTCTGGCCGAAGCCGAGTAGATCGTGGCCGAAACCTTTCGTCTCGGGCTCTGAATGCTGATGCGGCTTACTTTCCTGAATATCGCCATCGTTTCCGTCATCGCGATGGCGACAGCGGTCCCCGCGCATTCGACGCTCTACTGCGAGATCGCGAATTCCAGCGACGGATTTGCGGCGTTGCGCGCCGCACCGGATCGCAAGGCGCGACTTGTCATGAAGCTCACGCAGTCGCACATGGTGCTTATAGACGACACGAAACAACCGCCGGCCAGCGCCAAGGCCTGGGTTGGCGTGTCGGCCGTTCCCTCCGACGACCCCAGACACATTCTCGCCCGCGGCTGGATTCATAAATCTATGATCAAGCCGGACACGTGCGGTTGAAGTCGCGGACGATCCTCATTCCAGCTTGATGCCTTTGGCCGCCAGCACGCGAATTGCGCGATCAGGGTAGTCGGTGATGAGGCCGTCGACGCCGAGGTCGATCAGGGCGGCGATGTCGGCTGCTTCGTTGACGGTCCAGGGGACGACTTTCAGGCCGAGGCGGTGAGACAGTGCGAGCGCGGCGGCGTCGAGGTTGCGCCAATGGGGCGACCATGTCGTGCAGCCTGCTACATGTGCGAGTTCGGGAGCCGGCGCACCGCTGCGGCCAGCGTCGACGCCAGCGAGCCAAGGTGACGGTTGTCCGTCGGGGCCGCGCAGGTTGCTCCACTCAGCAGTGTCCATTGTCAGGCAAGCGGTCGCGATATCAGGCGCCAATCGGCGAACCGCGAGAAGCGTTCGCCAGTCGAACGACTGGATCGTCACGCGATCGGTGAACTCGGCTGATCGCACGGCATCGACGGCGAGGCGCGCAAACGTATCGGGATCCGGCGTTTCGTGCGGCGTCAGCGGCGAAAGCTTGGTTTCAATGTTGTAGCGGGGCTGCTTGCCGCTGGCTTCGCCAAGATCGAAAAGCTGCTTCAGCGTGGGAATTCGTGCGCCATCCACGGGCGTCTGTGCGGGGAACAGGCGGGCGTAGTTCGACATCGGTTCTATGCGGCCGACATCGTAGCATTGCAGATCCGCGTGGCTCAGGTGGTTGATCGCGGGGCCTTTGGATTTCAGCCAAGTTCCGTCGATGCCTCGCGTAATGTCCGGGTTGAGCAGAGGATCGTGGGACAGGACGACGACACCATCCGATGTCACGGCCATATCGGTTTCGAGCGGCGTGACGCCGATCTCGAGCGCCTTCGCGAACGAAGCCAGTGTGTTTTCTGGCGCGAGACCGCGTGCGCCGCGATGCCCTTGCAGATCGAATGCCATGGCTGTGGCCGCCCATGCCAAGAGTAAGGTGACCGACGATAGAGCCACCGATACCGAAACCGGTGTGATCGGGTGTCGTCCCGACGTTGAGCCGCCAGAATGAAACAGCATGTCACGCCTGACTTTCATACTGCCGCTAAGCCGCGCGTTGACATTGCGGCATCGCCGTGACAGCGAAAAGAGCATATTGGGAGAGAACGTCGCTGGCTCGGTCGATGGAAAATCGCCCGCGTCGTGCAATAGCCTGGAGCATGAGATGTCCGTCTTCGGCAATCAAAAGCCCGCACTGCCCCATCGGCCCGTGGCGGATCTACTCGCGGAGTATGCGAAGCGCGATCCGAGCAAGACGGCGATCGTCGATCTGGATCAGGGTAATGCCTCGATCACATTCGGCGAGCTGGAGCAGGTCGTCACGGACATTGCGGCCGACCTCAAGCGGCGCGGGGTGAAGAAGGGCGACCGGGTTCTCCTGCTGTCGGACGAGACGCTGGAGAAGCTGCTGATCTGGCTCGGCGCGTGGCGGATGGGCGCCATTATCTGTCCGCTCAACATCGAGCTGAACGAAGCCAATCTCGCAGCGCTTGCGGCGATGATCCGGCCGAAGATCATGTTCACCCACAAGGAGCTCGACGGGGCGAAGCTGACGGCTGGCATCGATGCGCCGCTGATCCGATTCGGGCAATGGAAGCCGGCAGCCGGTAACGATCCTGAGGATCAGTATTTCACGGCGCTGGCGCACGGGGCCAAGGCGGCCGAGATACCGGAGCGCAACAACGCGGAAGACACCTCGTGCATGTTCTGCACGTCCGGCACGACGTCGAAGCCGAAGATCGTGGTCTACGATCATTGCGCGTACTGGCTGTCGGGGCTCGATACGCTCGACATTCTCGGGTTAGAGGCGAACGACAAGACGCTGGAGTATCGCTCGTTCGGCTGGAACTCGGCGCAGATCCTGACGCTGCTGCCGTTCCTGCAGAAGGGGCTGACGATGCACATCGCGCGGCGGTTCTCGCACTCGCGGTTCTTCGAGTGGATCCAGAAGCACGATCTGACGTTTGCGGCGGGCGTGCCGACGGTCGTCAACATGCTGCTCAACAAGCCGCTCGGCTACACGGCGAAGGATCTGCCGTCGCTGCGGCTGATGACGTGCTCGACCGCGCCGCTGACGGCGGAGCAGTGGAAGAACTTCGAGGAGATGTACGGCGTCACGCTGCTGCAGCTCTACGGCATGTCGGAAGCGGGCTGGATCTGCGGCAACCGGCACTATCGCCGCCGTATGGGTACGGTCGGGCCGCCGGCGCTGCATCAGGAGTTCGAGATCGTCGACGGCGAGGGCAAGGTGTGCCCGCCGGAAGTCGAGGGCGAGGTTACGATCGGCGGCCCGCAGATCGCGATCGGGTATCTGATGGAAGACGGCGGCATCGATCCGGTGCGCGGCAAGCGTATCAAGACGGGCGATCTGGCCAAGATGGACGTAGACGGTTTCGTGCGCGTCACCGGGCGCACCAAGGATCTCATCATCCGTGGCGGCATGAACATCGCACCGCTGGAGATCGACGCGGTGCTGCTGAAGCACGCGAGCATCTACGACGGCGCGGCGGTCGGCGTTCCGGACAAGATCTACGGCGAAGAGGTCATCGCGTACGTGATGCCCAAGCCCGGGGTGACACTGACCGAGGCCGACGTGATTGCGCACTGCCGCCAGCATCTGGCGGCGGCGAAGCTGCCCAAGCAGGTCATCATCGTGCCGGAGCTGCCGAAGTCCGATCGCGGCAAGGTTCTGCGCGACAAGCTGCGCGAGGACTTCCTCAAGCGGCAAGGCTGACTTCCCAGGGCGGGTCAGCAGCATCTCAGCTGCGTAACCCGCCTTGACACGCACACCGAAAATGGCGGGTTACGCTTCGCTAACCCGCCCTATGGTGTTCGGGGCCTTCATTCGACTTTCGCGCCGGAGACCTTCACGGCCAGAGCGTAGCGCTCGAGATCCTTCTTCACGGAGTCCCACATTTCATCGGGCGTCGTCGTCCAAGGGGCAGCGCCAGCACGATCGAGAGCGGCCACCAGGGCTGGATCCTTCACCGCAGCCAGAACGGCGTCCCGCAGGCGCTTGACGACGGCGTCGGGCGTTCCCTTCGGGGCGACGAAGCCAGCCCAGCCCGACGTGTCGTAGCCTTTGACTCCGCTCTCGTCGATCGTGGGAATGTCGGGCATCGACGCAATACGCTTCAGACCACCGATGGCGATCCCGCGGAGCCTCCCGCTCGAGATATGCGCCGTCGTCGCCGGCATCGGTGTGAGCGTGAGCTCGTTCTGGTTCGCTACGAGGGCGGTCACGTTGGCAGCGCCCTTGTAGGGGACGTGAAGGACCTCGATACCGGCCATGTGGGTAAACAAGGCGCCGGCAAGGTGGCTCTGCGAGCCGGGGCCTGCGTTCGCCATGTTGAGCTTGCCGGGGTTGGCCTTGGCGTAGTCGACGATGTCCTTGACCGTCTTGAACGGCTGAGCCGCTGGCACGACGAGGATGTTCTCCGTGCGTGCGATCATGGTGATCGGTACGAAGTCCTCGAGCGGCTTGTACTTCGCGGTCGGCTAGAGGTGAGGAGAAATTGCGTGGGCCTGGGTGGAGGTCACCTTGATGGTGTAACCGTCCGGAGCGGCACGGGCTACGGCATCGGCTGCGATCGTGCCGCCCGCGCCGGGCTGATTGATGATGAGCGCCTGCTGGCCGAGTGCGTTCGTCAGTGCGCCAGAGAAGACGCGGGCGACGGTGTCACTCGATGATCCCGCGACGTTGCCGACGACGAACCTGACGGCTTGGGTGGGGTAGGCGCCTTGGGCGGCGGCCGGAAGGGCGAGCGCGACGAGCGATAGCACTGTTGCGGCGCTCTTTGCGGCGTTCGCAAACTTCGACACGAGCATTGGCATAGTCTCCTCCTGACGGATTTTCCCGGATCGTATGCGGCCGGGTGTGGGTCGGTCAATCGACCGCCGGGCCTAGCGCAGATTCCGAGTATGTCGGGTCGTGACTCAAGAATTATGGACACGGCCTGGGAAGGTTGGGCCTCCCCTGGATCGCGCTTCGCGCGATCGGGGGCAACGCCAACCTTAGGTCGTTCGGCGTCACTTCGCGCCGAGATGCCTGGCCATCCAGTCTGCCGTCTGCGGCCGGTACATATAGGGCCGGTTGTGGGCCACGTGGTTGCCGTCGGCGATCACGAGCAGCTTCTTCTCGCCTTTGATCTCGGCGGCGAGCTTCTCGTAGTCCTCGGGCGGCGTCAGCTTGTCGAGGCCGCCGGCGACGAGATAGATCGGGGTGTCGATCTTGGACGCGATGCCCTTCAGGCAGAGCTTGTCGGCCTTGGGCTTGGCTTCGGCCGATGTCATGGAGTGGCTACGCACGATGAAAGCGTTGCGCGTCAGCTCGGGCAGCTTGTCCCACAGGCCACCCCAATCGTAGGGGCCGCAGACGGCGATGGTCGCTTTGATGCGCTTTTCGAATGCGACCGCACGCGGGCCGTAGTAGCCGCCCAGGCTGATGCCCCACAGGCCGATGCGATCCCCGTCGACATCCTTGCGGTTGGCCTTCACCCAGTCGATCACCGGGCCGACGACGGTTTCGTAGTCGTGGCGGATCGGCATGTCGTATTCGGCTTCGCCTTGGCCGGGGCCGTCGAAAGCAAGGATGGCCATGCCGCGCTGAAGGAACGTCCACTCGAACGTGTCGAGCTCTTCCTTGGTGCTATCGAGGCCCATCATCATGAGTACGATCGGCGGGTTCTTCACGCCTGCAGGCTTGCGGAACACGGCCGCGAGCTGCTTGCCCTCGAAGGGGATCAAGACGCGCTCGCCGGGGTAGATCTGATGCGGGAGCGCCAGCGTGTGGCAGGCCACGGCCTTCTCGTGGGCGGCCTTCATCTGCTTCAGGTCGTTGACGAAGAGATATTTGGCGAAGTGATAAGTGGCCGCGGCGCGGCCGAGGTGGTCGCCGGCGCTGGCGAATTCCTTGGCTTCGAGGGCGGCACGTCCGAGGTCCTCGTGGATCTTCGCGCGCTTCGACCACGCTTCGCACCACTCGTCCCATCGTGTGAGGGTCTTCATCACGTCCTGGAAGTCGGACGGGTTCACGCCGTTGACTGTGAACCGCGACATGAAGTGGTGTGCGTGCTCGATGTTGTGGTCGGCCATAAACCTGCTGCTCCTGCTGTCATCATGGTGAAGCGAACGCGGATCCGCTTGGGTTATCGATGTGTGTCGCGATCTAGGTCCTTCACGTGCTCCGACTGCCGCAGGATTTCCTCTACCGCGACGATGATCTCATGGTCGGGTGTCGCTTTCGACCCCAGGGTTACATGGGCATCGCCCATCGGTTCTTCGTCATCGTTGATCGAACAGGAACAGTTGAACTTCGACTTACCTTTCGAAACGCTGAAATCCCAGCCGTGATCCTCGGCCCATATCTCGGAAGCCTCGATGCCGCGCGCTCTCAATTCGGCGGCGAGCCAAGTCGCCAGCGCGTGGCCCGCAATTTCGTTGACGTTCTGGGCTTTGATTTCGGGCGAATCCTTGAAGGTCGGTGTGACGAATGAGAAGTGCACGTAGCTCATGGGAGGCGTCCATATTCAATTCATGGGGTGTCACGGAAACGAAATCGGGGGCGGCCCGTGATGGTCCGAGCCCATACCAGCACATGTTGCGGGCTCTGTGGAGTGAGTTTACTCGGCGGCCAACGGCGAGCTGATCGAACCTTCATAGCTGCAGGAGCCGAGGCCGTCCTCGAAGATGCCGCGCTCGTCGATCCATTTGAAGGTCTGGTCGAACGTCTCCTTCGTGTAGGGCTCGAACACGATGCGCTCTCCGGGGCCCCAGCGGCGGGTGTCCATCCGGCCGTGATACTTCTCGGGGAATTCGTTGACGTAGTAGTGGTTGTAGAGGTCGGGGCGAAGGTCGATGTCGCGCTGGGCTTTCTGCAGGGCCTTCATGTATTTCGCGACGTCTTTGGGATCAGGTTCGCCGTTGATGAAGGTCGCGATCATGAAGGTCGTGTCGATGACCTTGCGGTAACCGAGTTGCTCGGCGAAATAGTACGGGCCGGAGAACAGTGCGCAGGCTGGAGACTGGCCTTCGAGCAACTTGTCCATGCGGGCGAACAGCAGGCCGTCGCCGAAGTTCAGGTTGATCCTGTCGCGCGGCATGTACTGCTCGAGCGCCTGGATCGTGGAGTAGTGGCTGCCGGATTGATGGCCGACCGAGATCGGAACGCCGGCGAGATCCTCGGGGTTCTTCACGGGGCTGTCGGCGGGCACGAACACGCCGGCCGGCGAGACGGAGTAGCAGCCGGCGTAGAGCTTGCCGTGGCCCTTCGAGCCGGCTACCGCGACAGTCCAGTGGCAGGCGCAGGAAATGTCCGACTTGCGGCCCGCTTCGAGCGACTGGAATGCGCCGACCTTGTCGGCTGTCGCGTGGATCTGGCCGGCAGTCGATTTGACCATCTCGCGGAATTCGTAGTCGAGGCCTTCGGCTTTGAAGTAACCCTTTTCCTCCGCGACCCACTCGTGAAGGCGGAAGTGCGGCTCGATGATGAATTTCGACATGGCGCTTCTCCTATTCATCTTCATCGTAGGCTGGGTCAAGCGTAGCGCGACCCAGCATTTACCGATGTGCCTTGGATTCTGGGTCGCGCTGCGCTTGACCCAGCCTACCAGTCATTCGGCTGCTTCTGGCTTTTGCTTCTTGTCCGACTTTCTTGCCCAATATGTGGGATCGGACTTCGATTTCTGGAGGTCATCCCAGGTTTCGAAGCCGGGTGCCATCGAGCCGTCGGTGCCGGCCAGGATCTGATGGTGCTCGATGTTGAGTGTGCGCAGCCACCGCTGCTGACCCATCGTGATCGAGACGAAATAGCCGATCTCGACCAGTTCGGCTTCGTTGAAGTGCTTCTTCAGACGCGCCCAGAACGCGTCGTCGGTATCGAGATCCCAGGTCATCGCTTCGGCGTAGGCGAGGGCTGCCTTCTGGCGATCGTCGTAGCGCGTGGACTTCTCGAAGTTCAGGAGATCCTTGTAGTCCTCCTCGACGACGCCCTTGGCACGGGCCTTGATCGAGCGCTGGTTGCCGCAGAACTCGCACTTTACGGAGTGCGAGACGTAGATGCGGCAGAGTTCCTTGATCGCGTGATCGGCAATGCCGTGGTGGAACACATCACGCCATGTGTTGGCGAACGACCAGAACACCGCGGGAACATGCGCGCGGACGGCCTGGCTTTCGGGGCGTGGGGTTCCTTCGCGGGCGCAGCGGTCGAGTTCGTCGAGCATCGCCTTATCTTGGATGTCGGCCGGCTGCACGTAGCTGATGCGTGGTGGGGTCTTCTGCATATGTTTTGGCTCCTAGATTGTTCTTTGCGATTTCGAGTCCGAGGTTGGTGATCAGCAGCCGCACTTCACCCGCAGCCGCAGGGAGGCTGGATTTCACCGGCGCGGTCGCCGACAATTCTGCTACGGATGATGCTCATGTGCCCGTCCATGATGCGGCGTGCGCCCTCCGGATCACCCGCGGCGATGCAGCGGACGAGTTCCCTGTGAACGCCGAGAACCCGCTGGGCGACGTCCGACGGGAAGGTCTTCTCCCGCAACGACAAGGCGACGCGATCGAGTGAGATCAACTGAACGACGAGCACACGATTTTTCGAGGCTTCTGCCAGGGCGAAATGGAAGGCGCGGGACAACGCCGCGTACTCGCTTCTGTCGTCCAGGGCCCGCTCGGCTCGATCGACCAGATCATCGAGGCGCGCCACATCGGCAGGCGTGGCGTTCCTGGCGGCCAGTTCGGCCGCCATGCACTCGATGGCGCGCTGGGCGTCGATCACTTCGCCGGGGCCGACGCCGGTCAAGTCGAGCTGGATCGCGAGTGCTTCGGCGAACAGTTGAGGATTTCCCCTGGCGATGCGCGCGCCGCCGCCTTTGCCCATCCGGATCTCCACGATCCCCAACGCTTCGAGCGACCTGAGTGCATCGCGGGCGACGATACGGCTCACGTCGTAGCGCGCCGCCAAGTCCTTCTCCGTCCCCAGGATCTCTCCCGGCTCGAGGCGGCGCTCGGTCAGGGCGCGCCGCACGTCCGCGATGATCGTCGAGGATAGAGAGGAAGCACGGCCCGAGAGCAACGGCGACCTGGACATGCCGGATGGGCCGAGATCGAGTGGGACGTGGCCGAGTTCTGAAGAGGTCTTGGTGCGATTTCGCATCATTCGCCTCGATCAGGCACGTGTCCGTGCCAGTCGCGTTTGATTGGATAATAAAGATGCTATCTTTTAGCCGGAATGGCGTCAATCGGGAAGTGGCGACGGAGTGGGCATCGGATGGGCGGGGCGGCGTGATCCTGGTCAATGGCTTCGGTACTCCGGCGGGCCAGTATCGGCAAATCGACGTCGAAGGAGACCGGGATGAGCCGAGCGCAAATGAATTCAGCGGTTCTGGCTGTGGCTGGCGCTTTCGCGATTGCGATGTCCGCTTCGCACGTCACGCCTGCGTGGGCTCAGGGCGAGAGCTTCGCACGTGGTCAGAAGATCGCCCAGGAGAAGTGCACGAAGTGCCATGCGGTCGGGAAGGCCGATGCCAGCCCTGATCGTAAGGCGCCGCCGTTCCGCGATATCGGCAAGAACTTTCCCCTCGAGCATCTCGCGGAGGCACTGGCCGAGGGCATCGTGACCGGCGACAACAACATGCCTGAGTTCAAGTTCGGTCCGCGCGATATCGATGCGATCCTCGACTACATCGCGGAGATGTCGAGCGGCAGCCGGTGAGCTGAAAGCGGCAGGCTTCCCCCTCGGCCGATCCTCGACGATTTCCATCAAGTCGAAAGCCCTCTAGGGTGGTGGTCCCAGACCTGCTGCCAGGAGCCCGAATTCGATGCGAAACGACGACCCGCGTGCGGTGGAGCGGGTAGAGGATCTTCGGTTCCTGCGCGGTCGAGGGACGTTCGTCGACGATCTGCCTTCATCGGGGCTTTCGCACGCGGTGTTGGTACGGTCGCAGATCGCGCATGGCATCATCCGTGGGATCGACGTGGCGGAGGCGCGGGCGTTGCCGGGCGTCCATGCGGTGCTCGTGGCAGCGGATTTCGGTGAGAACATTCCCGTGCTGCCGCTGCGGCTGGCGCCGATCGCGGGTGTCGAACGTTTCCTGCAACCGCCGATCGCGCGGGACAAGGTTCGCTACGTAGGCGAGGTTCTGGCGATAGTTTTGGCAGAGTCGCGTGCCATCGCCGAGGATGCGGCGGATCTCGTGGTGGCCGATATCGATACGCTTCCGGCGATCGTCGATACGGCCGGTGCCGAGCGCGGCGATGTGATCCTGCACGAGCATGTTCTGGAGAACGGCAAGGCCACCAACATCGCGACGCGCTATACGGTGGGGAAGGGCGATGTCGTGGCTGCGTTCGCTGCCGCCGATTACGTGCGAAAGGAGACGTTCCATTCGCACCGGATGACGGCGTCGCCGCTGGAGACGCGTGGGCTCGTCGCGCGCTGGGAAGACGGCGTGCGTCTGACGCTGCAGGGAACGGCAAAGGTTCCGCATACAGCGCGGAAGTTTCTCGCCAAGATGCTGGACGTGCGGGTCGATGCGATCGAGATGGTCGAGCTCGACAACGGCGGCGGTTTCGGCGTGCGGGGCGAGTTGCATCCCGAGGACTTCCTCATTCCCGCTGCTGCCCGTGTCGCGGGGCGGCCGGTGAAGTGGATCGAGGACCGGCGCGAGCATCTGATGAGCGCCAATCACAGCCGCGAGATCGATTGCGAGGTCGAGATCGCGTGCCGGCGGGACGGCACCATTCTCGGCATACGGTCGAAGATCCGGGCGAACATGGGCGCCTATATCCGCCCCAACGGTGGCGTGGTTCCCGCGAAAGCCGCACAGTTCCTGCTTGGGCCCTACCGGATCGGGAATGCTGAGATCGAGGTGGCGTTCGCGCTGTCGAACAAGACGCCGATGGGTACGTTTCGTGGGCCTGGGCGGTTCGAGGCTGGTTTTTTCCGGGAACGCATCATCGAGATCGCGGCTCACGACCTCGGGATCGATCCCGTCGAGATGCGTCGGCGCAATCTCGTTACGCTAGCGGAGATGCCTTACGTGCTCGGTAAGCTCGTTCCCTATGAGGGCGAGGCGGTGTTCGACACGGGCGATTTTCCGGCCGCGTTCGAGCGAGCTGTCGACGAGATCGGCTACGAAAAGCTCAAGGAGCGCAACGGCCGCTTGATCGACGGCAGGTACCACGGTGTCGCTGCCACGGCATGTGTGGAGAACAGCGGGCCGGGGCCGCGCGAGAATGCCCGGATGCGGTTGACGGCGAAAGGCATCATCGAGATCCACATAGGTTCGTCGAGCATGGGGCAGGGGCTCGAGACGATCTTTTCGCAGATCGCGAGTGACGCGCTGGGCCTGCCGATCGAGGCGTTCGAGGTGTTCCACGGCTCGACCACGCATCTCGCGGAGGGCATGGGCACTTACGCCAGCCGAGCTGTCGTAATGGGTGGCAGTACGGTGCTGGTGACGGCGAAGAAGCTCGAGGCGGAGCTGCTGGCGTTCGCGTCCGAGATCGGAGTCAATTCGCCGGAGCTGTCGCCGGAAATGCTGGTTCATCTCGCGGGCGAGGCGGTGGCACGCGGGCGCAAGCTCGACGTGGAAGGCGCATTCGAGAACTCGACGCCGACGTATTCGTCAGGCGCGCATGCGGCTTATGTCGCGGTCGATCCGAAGACGGGGCACGTCGAGGTGCTCGACTACGTGGCGGTGGAGGATGTCGGCCGCGCGATCAATCCGGCGCTGGTGCACGGTCAGGCGATCGGCGGGCTCGTGCAAGGGCTTGGTGGCGCGTTCCTGGATCATCTCGTCTATGACGCGGAGGGGCAACTTCTGACCGCGTCGTTCGCGGACTACCTGCTGCCGACGGCGAGCGATTTTCCCAACGTGCGCGCGGTGACGCTGGAGGATCATCCGTCGCCGTCGAACCCGCTCGGTGCGAAGGGGGCCGGCGAAGGGCCGATCGTGAACGTGGCTGGTACGATCGGCAATGCGATCGCGGTCGCATTGCGGCCGCTCGGTGTACGCATCGTCGAGATGCCGTTCTCGCCGCAGCGCGTGTTCGCGGCGATCGCGGAGGCGAAGAATTCAGCGGGGTGAAGCGCTCATCTCGCTCGTCTGCTCTAGTCTTTCAATCTAGAGCATCTTTATCCGATCGGGTTATCGCGAAAGCGATTCCGTCCGGTCGGATGATGCTCTAGGCGTCTGATCCACCAGATGACAGGCATGGCCACCGCGACCATCATCGCCTTACCGACGATCTGACCCGGCAGGAGTGCCAGCGAGCCGAAGGCCAGCCACAGGAATACAGCGCCGTCGATGGCGAGGCCGACGAGGCTCGACAGCGCGACCGCTAGCATCAGGCGGCGTTCGGCGAGCGGCGTGTAGACGGCGGTGTCGGCGAGTTCCGAGAGCAGGAACGCGGTGGCCGAGGCGACGACGAGGGCGGGCGGCGCGATCAGCGCCGAGATCGCTGCGCCGGCCAGGATCGCGCCGATGACCCAGCGGATGCCGAGCCAGCGCTGGACGAGATCGCGCAACACGAGGGCGAGGCCGATCATCAGCACGCCCGAGGGCGCCATCAGTCCGAAGCCGACGGGAATGATGCACGGGCCGTCCGGAATGCAGCGCACGCCGACGTTGCCGATCAGCCAGTTGGCAGCGGGAATGCAGGCCAGGAAGGCCACTAGGACGGCGTAGGGCACGGTGTAACTCTCGGTGGTGACTTGGTGTCAGCTCTCTGGGCTGGAGCGACCTCCATCTGCCCCGCCCTTACCGAAGGGCGGAATGGATGTCCATCACGGGGCGAAGGTCGATGCCTGCTCGCCTCGCCTGGACCATGGGTGCATTGGCCCAAGGGTGGCACAAGGCTCAACCGACGATATACTCGTCACGAAGCCCTTCCATCAGACCTACGAAAGTCCCGGCAAGATGACCATCGACGCCCATGCGCACTACATGCCGCCGGCTCTGCTCGACATGCTGGAAGGCGAGGCGCGGCAGCTCGGCGTTTCGTTCATCAAGGATGTGCCGGCCTGCACGTGCGCGCTGCATTTCGACTACGGTCTGAAGCTGCGGCCATTTCCGGGAAAGCTGGTGGAACCCGTGGCGGCGCGGCTGATGGGTATGGACCGTCAACAGGTCGGGCGGCAGGTTCTCTCGGCGTGGGCGGATGCGTTCGGCTACGGGCTGCCGAAGGACAAGTCGGTCGCGTGGCATCGGCGGCTCAACCAGGCGATGGCGGCGCTGGTTGCGGAGGCGCCGGACCGGTTCTCGTTCCTGGCATCTGTGCCGCTGCCGCATGCGGCGGAAGCGGCCGAGGAGCTTCGCTTTGCGATGGAGCAGTTGGGGGCGGTCGGCGCCGTGCTGTGCACCAACGTCGAGGACGTGAACCTCGGCGATCTTCCACTCGACGAGTTTTGGGCGGCGGCGACGGCGCTCGACGCGGGCGTGCTGCTGCATCCTGCGGCGCCGGGGCAAAGTGTTGCACGCGCGGTGCGCTACGGGCTCATGCAGATCGCGCAATACACCTACGATTCGACGCTCTGCATCGGTTCGCTGATCTTCTCGGGCGTGCTCGACCGGTTTCCCGCGCTGCGCCTGCTGACATGCCACGGCGGCGGCGGATACCCTTATCTGTCGGGGCGTTTCGACATCATGCACGCGCGGACGGATCGCAAGGCGATGGGCAATGTCGCGATGCAGCCGCCGTCTCACTATCTCGGGCGGATGTACTACGACACGATCGTGCATTCGCCGTCGATCCTGCGGTTTCTCGCCGACGAGGTGGGGGTCGAGCGGGTGGTGCTGGGGACGGACTACTCGTTTCCACCGGCGGACGAAGATCCGCTCGACGTGCTGCGGCGAGCAAGGTTTTCACCCGGGGAACTCGGGCTGATCACGGATGGCAATCCGCGGCGATTGTTCCCGCAGTTGCAGGGCAAGCGGGAAGGCTGACCGGCGGGCGGGACACTCGACCTATGCGCGGCCGGCGTAGCTGACGAGGTGGGAGACGTCGACACCGAGCTTGGCGAGGGCGCGGTCGTATTTCAGTTCGAGATCGGGATCGAATACAATGTCCGGGTCAGCGGGGCAGGAGAGCCAGCCGTTGGCCTGGATCTCGCTCTCGAGTTGGCCCGGCGCCCAGCCTGCATAGCCGAGCGCGATCATCGACCGCTCGGGGCCGCGGCCGCGAGCGATGGCCTTCAGGATGTCAACGGTGTTGGTGAGTCGGATCGAGGTGTCGATCTCGACGGTCGAGCCGGTCGTCGAGTACTCAGGCGAATGAAGTACGAAGCCGTGCTCGGTCTTCACGGGGCCGCCGATCTGGATGCTGCGATCGAGGACGGCGGCCGGCACCTCGTCTTCCGAATCCTCGGTGATCACGCCGAGTTCCCGCAACAGGTGGGCAAAGGAGACTTTGTCGGCGCGCTGATTGATGATGAGGCCCATGGCCCCGTCTTCGTTGTGCAGACACATATAGATGACGGAACGCGCAAAGCGTTTGTCCGTCATGGCCGGCATTGCTATCAGCAACTGGCCATCGAGATACGTTCCGCGTGCCGGCTTGCGGCGGCGTTTTGAGGCGGTGTCCTTCATGCCTCAATTCTACCCCGGCCGGTTCGCAGTGTGAAGACCCTCGACAACGCGTGAGGGGGCGTTTGGAGGTAGCCTGAGGCCGAGTTCATGTTGTTCACGATCATATGGTCGTGATCATTCGTGACTTGTGTGTCGCTGCCGGAAGCCCACATCCTTGGTTCACCGAGG